>NZ_JAUBSH010000007.1:0-135472 GCF_036704705.1 Microcoleus sp. K1-B1
AATTTTTCTCCCGGAATACAACGAGTTATTTTTGTTTTTTATTCATTCTAAATTGACGGCTGATTGTATTGTTGATTTACTAGAGATTTGGTGGCAAAGCGTCAAATCTCGATTTTCTCACATTCAAACCCTGGTAATTAATCAGGATAATGGACCGGAAAATCATTCTCGCCGCACTCAATTTATGAAGCGCATCGTTGACTTTTCTCACTCAGCACAACTGAATCTACAACTCGCTTACTATCCTCCTTATCATAGTAAATATAACCCTGTAGAACGCTGTTTTGCTTGGCTTGAACAACATTGGAATGGAAGTTTACTTGACTCAATTGATGCGGTTTTAAATTTTGCCAAAACTCTCACGTTTAAGGGTAAAAGTCCAAGTGTTACTCTGGTAGAAAAAAAATATTTCACAGGAGTTAAACTGACCCAGAAAGCTATGGCGGAAGTGGAAAAGCAGATTCATCGTCTTCCCAATCTCAAAAAATGGTTTGTTGAAATTTTTGCTAAATCCGCCTAGTTATCGGATCATTTTTTTTGTGGCTTTCTCTTACCGAAAGCATCAAGGATACAAGCCCCCGGATTCATTCCGAAAGCAGACTCAGGACCCAGAAATAAAAAACCTGTATCCGATGAAACTTGCCCCCCAAATTTATCTGTGGGGTCAATGCTTCTATTCTTTAATCTAAAATCTAAAATCTAAAATCGATTCACCCAAAGCATCCAGCATACAAGCCCCCGAATTTCTCCGTGGGGTCAATGCTTCTATTCTTTAATCTAAAATCTAAAATCTAAAATCGATTGACTTTACCTAAATTCCGACAGGGGTTAAAACCCCTGTCGGAATGTAGATTCCAGAAAAAAAAGGAAACAGCGTTATTTGAGATTAGTCGTCTGTCGCTGTTTCGGTCGCTCGTTGAGTTCAGTCAATATCTAGATTCACTTTCTAGCAAACATTGTCTGAGGCATCTTGAGCATTCTATCTTGCATCTCGTGCTGCATCATTGATATTTTCTTGGCCGCCGCTGGTATTATATCTCAGAGACTCAGTACCCTCTGATACTCTTTCTTTTGCTCCCTGGGTGGCTTCTTTAACAATATCTTTTGCTCCCTTCAAGCCTTCGCGAGTGTTTTCTTTAAGATTAGAAAAGCCTTGTTTGGTTTTGTCGCCAAAGTCATCAGCTTTGCGCTGGGCGGTGCGAGCATCGTCCTTGACCTTTTGGCCAATTTGGTCGAGTTTTTCAGGCGCGTCATCCGCTACCCGCCGTACATTTTCGCCTACATTGTTGCTAGATTTCGTCTCAATGCGTTGCTGCGCTTGATCTTTGAGAAGCTGAGCTTTTGCTTCTGTTGTTGTCATCTTTTTGTTTCTGGGATCGACATCGGGGTAGTCGTTCATGCCGCCTTTGTATTCGGAAGTTACAGCCCCGGTCGGCACTTCTTCTCTAATTTGGTCGGCAGTTTTTCCTTTTCCTGTCATCACATCAGTTTTTCCTGCCATAATATCAGGGGCGCTGCTGCAGGCCGTACTCACAAATACTAAAATGCCAGCCAGAAACACTGTTAAGATTTGTACAGCTCGAATTTTTTTCACAAATGCAGTTAGTCTGTTCATAAAAATGCTCCTTTCTATTTTGAGATGCTCAAATGCCTTGTGGCTTTGTAGATGGCTACTATTACCAAATTAGGCACTTAAACACTTTCGTAAGTATACGAATAGAAACCGTAGATATTCATCTATCCCAAGTTACATTCCTCAAGTTATAGTAGAAGGAAGAAGGAAAAAGGAAGAAGGAAGAAATAAGAAGGATCTTCGGCTTGGCGAGCGGATAGAAATCACCAATCAGGAAGAAGGAATGGACAATCCTCAATCTTTTACCCATTATTAAAAGTCGCAGCACGCCGTGCCGGACACGGCATTGCCGTTTCCCTACGTGGCTGTTTGGTTCTCTGTGCGCGCACTAGGTTGAGATGTTTTGCCTTTTAAGTTCAAAAAAAACCTTCCGGTCAGGAACCAGAAGGCAGTGGATGTATGATCTCAAGTACAACAAGGTCTTTAATCGCAATTGTCGTGGCCTATCCCGATCGCACACATCTGTCTAATGGCTGAAAGTATGTGCACACTTACTAAGCATTTTGAATCGCTGTTTTTAGACTTTTGCAGAATTCGCCGATCGCCTCTAAACCCTGTTCTGGAGTTCCTTCGGCCAAGCGTTTGACAAAAGCACTACCAACAATCGCAGCATCTGCACCCCATTCTTTCACTTGGCGAGCGTGTTCGGGTTTCGATATACCAAACCCGACGCCGATGGGTTTGTCGGTGACGGTGCGAAGTTCTTGCAGCAATTCTTTTGCTCTCGTTTCTAAGCCTTCGCGTACTCCCGTAACCCCTGTCACACTGACTAAGTAAATAAATCCTTGAGACTGACGAGCGATCGCTTCTATACGACTTTTGGGACTGGTGGGAGCAACTAATAATGTTAGTTCAATCCCTAATTTGTTGGCAGGTTGGATGAGACTATCTGCTTCTTCTAAGGGCAAGTCTGGTACAACCAATCCCTGAACTCCAGCACTTTTGATTTGCTGCAAAAAGGTTTCTATACCTCGGTACAAAATCGGGTTGTAGTATGTGAAGAGAATGATGGGCGATCGCAAATTCGGGCTAACTTTCGCTACCATTTCCAGCACCGCATCTAACCGCGTTCCCCGTTGTAGAGCCCTTGTAGCAGCGGCTTGAATTACCGGCCCGTCAGCTAGCGGGTCAGAATAGGGAACGCCAAGCTCGATCGCGTCTGCACCGTTGTCATCCAAAATTTGCAGTGCTTTAGCCGTTGTCTCCAAGTCTGGGTCGCCAGCAGTAATAAAAGGAATCAATGCACATTGGTGGTTCTTGCGTAACGTTTCAAAACAATTAGAAATAGTCATTAGTTATTGGGCATTGGGCATTGGGCATTGGGCATTGGGCATTGGTCAGTTGTTATTTGTTATTTGTTATTTGTTATTTGTTGGTTATCATAGCCAATAACTAATAACTAATAACTAATAACTAATAACTAATAACTAATTATCTTTTTCCTGCTCAATTTCGGCTTGAAGTTTGGCTAATTCTTCAGGAGTGAGTTCATCTAGCTGCTTCTGCAAGACAGCTTCTTTGTAGTCTTGCAATTGCTGGCTGTAGGTCATATTTTGAGTCAGCGCTCGAAATAAATAAGTCACCAGCCAGCCAATCAAGCCGGCGACCAAAAATAACTGACTCCAAATCCCTGCATTCATGCTGTCGAGTCCGGCAAATTGGAGTAGCAAGTAGACAAACCCACCTGCTACAAAAAAGCCGACACTGATTCCAATTACGTCAATACGTCGCATTTAGGCTTCTATCTGCCGCCGTTTGGGCCGAAAATTCAAAAATGGAGCTAGGAGAAACATACCTGGGAAGAAGAAGAACATCAAGAAGTACATGAAGCCGCGCTCAAAAGAGGTAGCGACGTACCAGCGGCTGTTCAGGTAAGCGTAGGTGGCCGCGGGTACTACCAGGAGGTAGGCTCCTGCCAAGACGGCGTAAAGCAGTAAGGTAATATACATAGATTTGCTTTATGGGAATAATAACACGGTAAGTCAGTTGGCACGCTGCGTTAGCTGGTTAACTATTGTACCGCTTGCGGAGATCCAGCGCGACTTTTGGGAATTTTTTGATTAGGGGTTGCGTAAATTGGGGTTTTGCCTGTAGAATAAAAGGCTGTTGCTGTTAGTGGCTCAAAACCACAGCAGTTAGACCAAAGGGGGGCGTGGCGGAATGGTAGACGCTACGGACTTAAAATCCGTTGACCCGAAACGGTCGTGTGGGTTCAAGTCCCTCCGCCCCCATCCATTTCCATCATTTGTGATTCAACGGTTTCAGATTTCTTGTCACCAAGAGTTCTGTTTGCCGCTCAATTTTTGCGCTCATGGTTTTCTGCTATGTCCAAAAGCGCCTCTATATCTGCCCAGTTCGCCCCGACTTTTTACGTCTGGCTGTCAACTGGTTGAGCAAATCGGCTGGTTTGGGAAATTGGGCGACCGTCGGAGCTGAGTTTAAATAGTCTAATAACAAATTATGTGCTGTCGTTAACACATTAATGTCCTCATAATAGACAATATCTAGCTTCAAGTTTGAGATGAGGCGGGGAGTGCGATCGCAAACTCTGCTCCCCCTCCCAAAGATGAAATTACCTCTATTTTCCCCCGATGTTTTTCCACAATCTGGTAGCAAATTGCTAGTCCGATACCAGTGCCTTTTCCTGGTTCTTTAGTTGTAAAAAATGGGTCAAAGAGCTTACTGTGGATGGCGGATGGAATGCCAGGGCCGTTATCGCAAATTCGCACCAGAATTTGGCTACTATCCAACTTTTGCGTCTGAATTAAAATCTGAGGATTTTTCCCTTTTTTAGAGTCCTGGGATGACTCTTCTAGTGCATCTATCGCATTGGCTATAATATTCATAAATACTTGATTTAGCTGCGCTGGATAACACTCTACTTCTGGCAACTCTCCATAGTTTTTGACAACTTCAATTCCCTGCTTGAGCCGACTGTTCAAAATCAATAGTGTATTGTCAATGCCTTCATGGATATCAACTAATTTCATTTGAGATTCATCTAAGCGAGAGAAGTTTCGCAAAGACAAAACTATTTGCCGGATGCGTTCTGAACCTATTTTCATAGATTCAAGCAGTTTTAGTAAATCTTCTGTGATAAAGTCTAGTTCTATTTCTGCGATTTCTTCTGCGATCGCCTCTGTGGGTTGCGGGTATTCCTGCTGATAGAGACGAAGTAAATTCAGCAAGTCTATAATATACTCGTTGGCGTATTCTAGGTTGCCGTGAATAAAGTTAATAGGGTTGTTTATTTCATGGGCGACGCCTGCTACCATCTGCCCTAAACTGGACATTTTTTCCGTTTGAATTAACTGGGTTTGGGTGTGTTTAAGTTGGTGAAGCGCTGCTGTAAGTTCTTCTGTTCTTTCTTGTACTCGCTCTTCCAAAGTTTGGCGAGCCAGCTCTAATTCATCGGTGTATTCTGCTACCCATTGAACTAATTGATTGATGGATTTTGCTAAGGTTCCTACTTCATCTTCTGTGGTGACAGGTGCTTGCAAATCAAAATTTGCTTGTTGAGTAATAGTTTTAGCAACGCTGGTTACAGCTTGAATAGGAATGGCGATCGCGCGGCTGGTACAGATGGCGAGAAAAGTAGCGATCACAACTGACACTAGCATACTCACTACGATGATTTGCACTCGCAATTTCTCAGCTATATTAAAATTAACGTAGGCTTGTCTCTGCTGTGCCTTAGCTACTTCTCTCATCAAGCTCAAACTCTCTGACAGCCGCTCAAATTTAACATCGAGCTTAACTGCTCTATCTCCTCTGATTAAATCCAATACTTGCTGCTGTGCCTCTTTAACTTCTTCTGGTTTTAGTGAGGAGGGAGCTATTTGTTGCCAAAAAGATTTGAGCAATTGAGAATACGAATCTGTCGCAGTTGTGTAACCGTTTAACAATTCCTTTAATTCAGCAGAATTTACTGCTAATTCTGTGGAATGTTCTTCCGTAAATAAAGCTAATTCTGCAATATTTGTTTTTACTACATCAACATCTTTCAAGAACTTAGCAGTTTCATATTCAAACCAGATTGAATTTCCCAAGACAGAGATTAGCCGTTTGGGATGTGACTGCACTGCCTGCACGGAATATTCTAAATCCCTGAGCAAATGTTGTTGCTCGTCGGCGAAGGTTAAAGCTTGGAAAGCTTGCTTTTGGTAATAGTCTCCACAGATCATTCCCCCTGTGGTTCCTAGTACGGCTATTCCAATTGCTAGGGAATAGCCATAATTAATTTTTTGGGCAATGCTTAAGCGAGAAATGAAGCGGTTAATTGCAGTCAAGGGAGTTTTTTTGAGAGGATTTTTGATGTCGCGAGATCCTTCAGTGACAGCGGCATTATTTTTTCGTCTATTTAGGATAAGGTTTTTGAACCTCACAGCCCCATTATCTCCCTGTTCAAACTTTTGCATACTGGCAACCTGAGCTAAATTTTAACAACTTTATCAATTAGTAAATGCACGTAAATAAACTTTCTTATTCGTAGTACCAAATCTTCCCTATATAGCAATCCTCGCATCAGTTTCAATAACTGGTTAACTTCCAAGCTCTGCCTGGGAACCGATGTAAGCGAGGCTCTGCCTCGGCCCAGACTATGGAGGCTCTTCCTCCGGATATGCGTTACCAGGAAGAGCCTGGTAACGAGTATAATCATTTAGGATTGCTATAGTTTATGGATTAAGGGCTAACGCCCTACTACAAATTGGGTATTAGATAAAATTTAAGCTTAAAAGACATTACCCTGACCAATGGCTTTATAAACTTCACGAATCATATTATAATCACTGTCGTTTGCTGCCACCAGTTTAGCTCCTTGATACTTATCATTAGCTTTCCCCACTAAAATTGCTTCAATTAGCTTATCTTGATTTTCTACCAGGCGATCGCGAATTTTTTCAACAAGAGTACTAGGCAGGTTGCTACTAGCAACAAACAAATCACTAGGTAAGGTTTGCCCTGTGGCAATAATCCGAAAATCATTGGTTGATAAACCGTCTGTTTTGAGTAAATCTTTGTATCTATTCACACCAATTGCTAAGGCATCAACTTGGTCTTTTTTAAGAGCCTGCAAACCCTTTCTTCCCAACATTGAGATTTTGAAGTCGGATTGGGGATTTAAGCCAGCATCCAGGAGAATTTTAATCGCCCCTAGATGACCACCAGTTGCACCTATTTTCCACATAGCTATTGTTTTACCTTTCAATTGTGCTGCTGACTTAATTTCGCTATTGGCACGAACAAGAATAATTGAGTGATAGTCGGGGCGGGTGATGGCAATGATGGGAACAGCATTTGTCCGGGCCCGCATAATCACATATTCAGATGGCCCTGTTAGAGCTAATTTTAGCTGACCCGACTGGAGAGCTACGGCTGCTGCTATATAGTTATCTACTGGGAACAATTCAATTTTTTTATCCAAAACTTCCCCAAGAACAGTCCGAAAGGTTTGATAATTTTGCTGCAAATCTTCTGCCCCCTGAACATCAGTTACAGCAAATTCAAGCGTTTCTGGTTCACTTACGGCCAAACTGGAAGAAGTTCGATTAGATTGACTGACTGTTGTAGAACAACTTGCTACAAACAATAGCGATAACCCAACAAAATGCCGCCGATTCATGATTTTTATGAGTTTTAGTGGGTATTGAAAATTGCATAACTATTATAAGCTATTTGGAATAAGCTTTCATTAACATAGATTATCCGTTGGTTAAGCTTCAGTGAACTGTTGTGGCAAAATTATTAATAAAATTTTTATCGATGGGTTTTATGGTTGGGATCATAAGGCAGTGGATCTTGTAAATTTAACTCATTAAACGCTGCCAGACTTAACTCACAGGAATCGCAAACGCCGCCAGCAACTTTACCGCCGCCGTAACAAAACCAAGTGTTTTCGCAAGGCACTCCCCCATTATTGCCTAATTTAATGATTTCTGTCTTTTTTAGCTCAATCAGAGGTATTAAGATAGAGAGTGCATCACGTTCTTTCCCCTATTGTGCCCCTATCCGAAATACTTCTTGAATGGGTTGAATATAATGGGGGCGACAGTCTCGATAGCCGGAATAATCTAAAGTGTTGACGCTAATGTAAACGCGATCGGCGTTGAGAGTTTCGGCCCCAGCGATGCCAAAACTTAGAAAAATTGTATTGCGATCGATAACGTAGGTGATGGGGAGGCTTTCGGACATTCGATCAAGGGTGCGATCGCGCTTAAGCGTCTGGCTATCCTGCAACCGCTTTGAAGGGAGCGATCGCTTCAACGGATCTCTGATGGGGTACAATCCCGTATCACCAACACGCCTCAAGAGGACTTTGATTGTCTAATTTTTGCACGTCCAAACAAAAAGGAAGTCTCCCCGCGTGATATTACGCAGTAACTGGCAAAGTAATCACAAATTCCGTGCCCTGTCCTATTTGAGAATTTACCTCAATTTTGCCTTGATGCTTGGCAAGGATTTGATCAGAAATAGCCAATCCTAATCCCGTACCTTTGCCGATCGACTTTGTAGTAAAAAATGGGTCAAATATCTGTTGGGCACTGGCGGAGGCAATTCCCGGCCCGTTATCCCGAATCTTGACGGTGACAGTATTGTCGGCTGTAATTTCCGTGCTAACCCAAATCGTTGGCGAATAGCCTTTGTCTTCCTTTTTCACCTCCTCCAGCGCATCTATTGCATTGCAAATAATATTCATAAATACTTGATTCAGTTGCGCGGGATAGCACTCAACCGCAGGCAAGTTGCCGTATTGTTTAATAACTTGGATACCTTGTTTGAGCCGATGATTGAGAATGACGAGGGTGCTATCAATTCCTTCGTGAATGTCGGCTGATTTCATTTTTCCGTCGTCCGATCGCGAAAAATTCCGCATGGATACGACAATTTCGCGAATGCGATCGGCTCCCATTTTCATCGAAGATAGGGTTTTTGGTAAATCTTCTCTAAGAAATTCGAGTTCAATGTCTTCGATGCGCTCTAGAATAGCATCGGGTGGGTTGGGATAATATTCTTGATAGAGAGTTACCAAACCTGCCAAATCTTCGATGTATTGGTTGGCATAGTCAATGTTGCCGCCGATGAAGTTGACGGGATTGTTAATTTCGTGGGCTATCCCTGCAACCATTTGACCGAGAGATGACATTTTTTCGGTTTGAATTAATTGGGATTGAGTTTCTTTGAGTTCTTTTGTATACTCGCTAACTCGCTGAATCAATAGATTGAAAGAGGCCGCTAAAACTCCGATTTCATCGTCGGTTGTGACTGGTACTTGCAGGTTGAAATTCGATTCGCGAGCAACTTGCTGAGCCACATTAGTGACGGTTTCGAGGGGTTGGGCGATCGCGCGGCTGGTTTTGTCCGCCAGTGCGACAGCGATGAGTGCTGAAATTAGCATACTTCCGAGAATAATTCGGTTTCGCAAACTTCCAGCTTCTTCTAATGCTTGGATTCCTTGCTGTTTGTGAATTTCTACTGTAGAAATTAGCTCGGTTAAACGTTGAGCAAGGTGATCGAGTACGATCGCCTCTTGGCCGCTGCTAGTCCTCAACATTTGTAGCTGTGCGGACTCGATGCTGTTGGGTGACAAATTCCCAACTTCCGCATCTTTTAACTGCAATTTAATTAGCTTACCGTAGTAATCAATCACGAGGGCAGATTTCTTCAAGAGAGCCTGCAATGCTGCCTCTTCTGTTGCTAGTCTATCGGGATTTTCTCGTGCAAAAGATTCAATTTCTGAAATCAGGATTTTTGCCTGATTGATTTGCCCGAAAAACCGATCTTGTTCGTATTTCAGCGCCACAGTGTTTCCCAAAACGACTGGCAATCTCGCCGCGCGCGATCGGGCTTCAAATACGGTATTTTGCAAATTTTGCAACAGTTGCTGCTGCTGTTGGGCAACATTCACCTGAACTAAAGCTTGCTTGCGAAAGTAGTCTCCCAATCTCAGTCCCGCACCAGTTCCCAAAATGGCTATGCCGATAGCTAAAGCATAGCCATAGCTAATTTTTTGGCTGATCCGCAAATGCTTGCATTCTGCCTTTAGCCCAGTTAGATTAATAGTTGAAGTTTGTAACAAATGTTTTTGAGCATAGTGCTTTTGCTCTACTTTGCTATTCTTGGACTGACTGTGGGTAAATAATAACATGGGAAGTTCCTCCCAAACTAATCAGGAGTAATTGAGCGAAGAAAAGCAGAATGCACTTATTCTGAAGGTCGAAAGCCGTTTTGAGTGTTTAATGAATTTTGAAATTTTTAGCTCAAAACTCACCCCTCAATACTCAACGCTTCCCCTAGTATCTCTCTTTTTAGACTAGAGTGTTTGTGATCTCTATCAACAATCTATGTGATTATACGCAAATCTACAAAACTTAGGGTGACAGCGATTAGTATTTTTAGTCTGTTGGGACACAAGGCCCAACTACCGGTTCTCCCCGTTTTTCTTTTTCTGCCAGTTCTAGGTTTAATTCCAGCACTTTTGTTAAAATATCGTCGGTGTCAGTAAATCCGTAAGCTGCATTACATTCGCGATCGAGCTTAGCATGAAGTTTATAAAGTTGACTTGTTGGCTCTTCAAAAAATTTATTGTAAAGTTGAGTAATTCCCCACTGCTTTGCTGACATTTGTTGAGTGCGGTATTGATGCAATTCGACCGCCGTTGCCCGAATTTGCTCTACTGATTGACGAGTCGGTGTCTGGGGAAATGGGAAAGTTTCAAAGCAGGTATTGTGGGTGTATGCGATATCTCCTTTGAGAGTTGATTTTTGAGCGTGCATCCAAATTCGGTGAATTTTAGATGAGAGAATGCCGAGAATATAAAAGTCTTCTGAGGCAACAACTACTGATTTGTCTCCCGGCAGCCAACTAACGGGAGCGGGAATGAAGACAGCCCACTTTGAGACTCTCGGTACAGTGAAGTAGTGAGATAAAAGGGCGATCGCATTTCTCATTTCTGAACGCGATCGTAAAAATTTCCACCAATAAATTCGGGATCGTGCATCTCGATTATTATCTCGTTCAGGCTTGACATGAGCTTTCACATACTCAAAAGGCAGCACATATTCACTCCCTTCTTCAATGTTCGTATCATTGAAGTCAATAATCCAGCGTTCCGGCATACCGTTAGGATTCTTTGCTAGATTTGCACCCATTGAAAAAAGTTTAAGAACCTCTTGATTTTTAGTATCTGATTTAATCCAATCATCAACCTGTTGTTGAGTAACAATAAATCCCATGCCCACCGGTATTACACCTTGAAAGCATTTATTTAAATTCGCTGACAACCTAGCAGCTTGAGAAACATCAATCGTAGCTTGCAGCGAAGAGTTGATACTAGAAACTGCGAGGTTATCTAAATAATAAAGTTTCGGCTTTTCCTTGCTCCAGTTAATCAAACTAACATGAACCTTAGCTTCCCCCGACCAAGGCTGAGTAGAAACGGCTGCATAAATGTGACCGCCATTTTGCGCCACATAATCTAAAGCAGCAGCACGACTTTTACCTTGACTGATTGAATTAGTAGCAACTAAACCAGCCCTGCCATTTAGTTCTAAATTATTGTGAGCTATGCGAAACCAATAAGCACAAAAATCAACTGAATCTTTCACATCAGGAAAGCGTTTAAACACGCGGTCAATATATTCATCTCCCAGGGCAATCCTCATGTGCTTTCCGCCTAAAAACGGAGGATTGCCGATAATAGCGTCAGCCTTCACCCAATCAGTAAATAAAGCATCCTTACAGACAATATTTTTATCCAAAGTATCTAAAGGCAGAGAAGGTTCTTTCAATCCCAAATTATCGATCGCCACCTTGCGGCCAATCATTAACGTCACCCGCGCCAACTCCACCGCAAACGAGTTAATATCCATGCCGTAAAATTGCTGCGGCGTGACTAAATTCATATAACCTCTTGTACCGTCGAACTCGTTTAGCTTATCTAAAAGTAACTTTTCAACTTGCTTGAGTTCCTGATAAGCTACATACAGAAAATTACCCGAACCGCAAGCCGGATCGAGGACGCGATAGCGACCTAATTCTTGATGCAGACTTTGCAGTTTGGCTACGGTATTTGCAGCGTTAATTCGCTCTTCCCAGTAATAGCTAATTGTGGGCAGAACAATGCGGCGAATGTCTCCCTCAGTAGTAAAGTGAATCCCGTAGGCACGGCGCTGTTTTTTATCTGTTTTCAAAGCGGATTCAAAGATATTGCCAAAAATAGAAGGGCGTACCTGACTCCAATTTTGTTCGGCACAAACTTCTAATATTTTCAACTCTCCCTGTTGGAGTTCAATGGGGTGTATTTCCGAAAATAATCCGCCGTTGAAATACTCGACTCCTTCATAACGTCCGGCGGGCGTGACTCCCTGCTGATTCATTGCTTGAAATAAGCCGCCCAAGACATCGTAAGAACTTGCTCCTTCTAGGCAATCTTTAACGCAGCGAGTAAAGAGTGCCGGCGGCAAAAGTCCCCTATCTTCGGCAAACATTGCTAAGACGCACTGCAACACAAATCGCTGTGCCTGAAACTGATTAAATTTAGCAAATTTCCGCTCTTTGCCGCGTTCGATTAGCATTTCCAGCAGCATCCCCATTCTGCTAGCAGCTTTTTCGGTAATCTCGACTTGGTTGTTTTTGAATATGGGGCGGCGGCTGGTAGATTCCATGAAGGCAAAAGCGGGCGATCGCGCGGGCAATTGCTTTAGGGATATAATGTCTACAGGCTGATCCGGCTGAAGGTCGAAATCGTAAATGTGAAATTCGTCAAAATTGCACATCATCACGTAGCGCGGGCGATCGTCTTTTTTGAGGCGAATATAATAGCGTTCTGTTTGGGTGCGGTGTTCTCTTTTGGTCAAGTCTTCACCGCGCTTTTTCATTTCAATCAAAACGTGCTTTTTCCATACCAAATCGGCAAATCCCATTTGACCTTTTTTGCTACTTTTCTCTATGCGTTCCTCATAGGTTGCGCCTGCTTCTAATGCCCCCTCGTGGCCGAAAGCCCGAAAGAAGCGGTCTAAAAATACCTGTGCTTGTCCTTTTTCATCGCCTGTAATGTGTTGTTGGCAGTAGGTAACGAATTTTTGGAGGCTTTCAGGGGTTGCTGGCATGGGAGGATAATTTAAAACGCATATTAATTAGTATAATCTGCTATCTTGTATTATTGTTATCTTTTGTCATAGACCGCCAGGGAATGAATTCCCTGTCTAATAGCTAAAGTCCTCTGAAGAGGACTGAAATGAATATGTTATTTTTTTTCAAAAAATTTGATATTATTTATTTAGTCCTCTTTCAGAGGACTTGAGCTGTGAGCCAGGGAATTCATTCCCTGGCGGAATGTTGGGTAGCGGGTAGTAATACTATATTGTTAATAATATTTATTATTAAATAAAAAAAAATGTGATTCAAAACTCGACTGACATACCTAAAAATAACATTCAAACTGGATGGCACGGCCGCCTGGATTTAGTCTATGCCAACCGATCCGGTGCAACTCAAATCATTCACAATCAAATGCAAGCACCCCTCAAGGTGCAGCGCCCGTTTTATCCTGAAGGGAAAGACGTTTGTCACAGCGTCATCTTGCACACGGCTGGTGGAGTTGTCGGGGGCGATCGACTTTCCAGCCATGTTCACCTCCAACCCAACGCCAAAGCCTTGATTACCACGGCCGCCGCTGGTAAAATCTATCGCAGCAGCGGACTAGAATCACAACAAAATATTGACATTCAGCTAGATACTGGTGCTAATTTAGAATGGCTGCCACAGGAAACAATAGTTTTTGACGGCGCAATATATCGGCAAAATTTGCGGGTAGAATTAGCACCAACAGCGAGGATTTTACTGTGGGAAATTACCAGATTTGGACGCAGTGCTAGGGGCGAAAAGTTCTTGTCTGGAGAATGGATCTCGCACACCGAAGTCTGGCAACAAAACAGCCCTTTATGGATTGACAGACAATTGCTCAAAGGTGGAGAAAAAATGCTCGAAAGTCCTCATGGACTCGCAGGAAAACCCGTAGTCGCCACCCTCGCTTGGGTAGGCGAACCCGTAACCACAGAGCTCGTGGAAAAAGTGCGAAATTTGCCATCTGAGGCAACAATTTATCCTGGTAATTCCACCGTCGGCGTGACTCGTATTCCTAACGGTTTGCTGTGCCGATATCGCGGTACATCCACAACCGCAGCTAGAGACTGGTTTGTCAACATTTGGCAGTTGCTGCGCTTGTCTTTTTCACAACGCCCTTGCTGTTTGCCCAGAGTTTGGATAAAATAGGATGATCTTGGAGTTTCAATGTATAATTGCCCTCCTAACTAGATTATTCATCTCTCTCTTCTCTTCCTGGGCGCCCTCTGCGCCCTTTGCGGTTTAATCATTCAGAAACAACCGTAAACGATATCACAATCAAAGAATGCGATCGCACTTACAAGAATAAAAATGCAACTCACCCCCCAAGAAAAAGATAAACTGCTGATTTTCACCGCCGCCCTGGTAGCAGAGCGCCGGAAACAAAGAGGTTTAAAATTAAACTATCCAGAAGCACTAGCCTACATTTCCGCAGCCATTTTAGAAGGAGCCAGAGATGGCCTCACCGTCGCCGATTTAATGAGTTATGGAACAACTCTCCTGACGCGGGAAGATGTGATGGAAGGGATACCAGAAATGGTGCATGAAGTCCAGGTTGAGGCGACTTTTCCCGACGGAACTAAGTTGGTAACAGTGCACGATCCGATTCGTTAAAAAATCAACCACAGACACTCAGAGGAGGAAAAGATGATTCCAGGAGAAATGATTGTTTCAGCCGGCGAAATAGAATTAAATGCAGCTCGCCAAACCCTGCGGTTGCTGGTAGGAAATAAAGGCGATCGACCCATTCAAATTGGTTCACACTATCACTTTTATGAAGCCAACGAAGCCTTAGAATTTAATCGAGAACAAGCAAAAGGAATGCGGTTGGATATCCCCGCAGGTACAGCAGTCAGGTTTGAACCGGGAGATGAAAGGGAAGTTCAATTAGTGCCGTTTGTTGGTAGTCGTCAAGTCTACGGATTTAATGGAAAAGTGAACGGTCATCTGGATGCTGAAGTATGAAGCCACAAGGTAGTTCACGATGGTTGAGTTGGGAATTTGAAACTTTTTAACTTAAAAGTCCAAGCAGTTTCAAAACAGAATGCAACTGTAAGCAATCTCCACACTATGATGATCACTCATCCCCAATCCCAAATCCAAAATCGAAAATGGTGTCACTTCCAGCCCTATGCCTAGAGAGTGATAAAGTAAGCTCAAAACTTTTTCTGTGCCTTCTGTCTTACTCCCTTCGGGCTTTTTTTTGTGAGTTCAATCTCCTACTTTTGAGCGATTTTAAATCGGCTGTTTGCGGTCTACTGTGGTTGTTAAAACTGCAAAGATATACAGCAAAAGTGCGTGATGAACCCAAAAATAGTTGACCAGATCAAACAGAAATTGAAGCAGAGCTTGCTAGCAACCTCAAGGCGTGTCTGGAGAACCCCGTTAGACCGACGCACCAGCATCAAATTGTTAGATGACAGCATCGTTTATAAAAAGCAGCACCAACCTATCAATATACCCGCATTAACCTCGGTAAATAAAGTGCCTTCTCGATTTTTTGCCACGGAAAAAACAGTTTCTTTTGACCCAGATTATGTTTGGAAAATTTCCCGGAATCAAAAAATAAATTCTCTAACTATTTGTACGTCGGGCAACACGCTGCTGAATAACAAGTTGCTTTTAGACTTGGATTTTCGGATTAGCGGTGCGGGCATTCTGGAATGGCCTTACAAACCTAACCAAATTACCTATCCGCTGGTAGTTGCTCCTTGGTCGCATTTGTGGTGCAGTTATTATGATTATGTGATTTTTGTGCTGGCTAAACTTTGTCGAATTGAGGAGGCTTTAGGTAAGGAAATTTGGCAAGAAGCTAAAATTTGTTATCCTTTACGACATACAGATTTTGAGTTGGGCTTTATGACCAAACTCGGTATTCCTGAAAGTTCACTAATCGACACTCAGGCTAGAGATACGGGATATCATGCAGAAAGTGTGGTGGTGGGAAACAATCAAGACTGGTATTTTCCCAGTCCTTACGATATAGAGCTTTTGCGGAAAAAATTCTGTCTTAAGGAAAAGGTAAAGCCTTATAGAAAACTTTATCTGTCGAGAAGCGGCCGACGCAAGGTTAAAAATGAATTACAAGTGCGAGAGGTTTTGAAAGAATTTGATTTTGAAATTTTGGAAGATATCTCGCGCAGTGTTGATGAACAAATTCGTCTGTTTGCAGAAGCGGCGGTGGTTGTCGGCCCTCACGGGGCTGGTTTTACAAATTTGCTGTGGTGTCAGCCGGGAACGAAAGTATTGGAATTCTTTTATGGAGGGTACACTCCGCCATATTTCTATTACATTTGCCAGCTATTGGGATTAGAATACTCTCGTATGGTTGATGACAACAATGTAGCGGAAGATTGGAGTTTCATTGGCATGGATATGACGGTGGATGTGGAGATTTTGAAAAGGGCAATCCCTAAAATGCTGGAGGAAAGTTGCCCCTTGATAGCCTGTTAGATTTTAGATTGGCAAGAATTGATGCCTATCGGGGGTTTTAAAGCTTGCCTAATGTTGTATTTTTTTTACTGTTGCAGATTGAGGAACTCGTCACATACTATAATTCAAGTGGGTCTCAACTGCTAACTAAAAATTTATTAATATTAGGAGCAAGCATGAGTTACAGAATGGATCGCCGCGCCTACGCGGAAACCTTCGGGCCGACTGTGGGCGATCGCGTCCGGTTAGCCGATACAGAATTATTCATAGAAGTAGAAAAAGACTTCACAACCTACGGGGATGAAGTTAAATTTGGCGGTGGCAAAGTCATTCGCGACGGTATGGGACAGTCGCCTATTTCTAATGCAGACGGCGCTGTTGACACGGTAATTACTAATGCTTTAATATTAGACTGGTGGGGCATTGTTAAAGCAGATGTCGGCATAAAAGACGGCAAAATTTACAAAATTGGTAAAGCCGGCAATCCTTATATTCAAGATAGGGTAGATATTATTATCGGGCCTGGTACTGAAGTAATTGCGGGCGAAGGAATGATTCTCACCGCTGGGGGAATTGACACTCACATTCACTTTATTTGCCCGCAACAAATAGAAGTGGCGATCGCCTCTGGAATCACGACAATGATCGGCGGCGGCACTGGCCCCGCAACGGGTACAAACGCCACAACTTGCACTCCGGGGCCTTGGCATATGTACCGAATGCTGCAAGCAGCCGACGCTTTCCCCGTAAATCTAGGGTTTTTAGGTAAAGGAAATAGCAGTCAACCCCAAGGATTAATTGAACAAATCTTTGCCGGTGCAATGGGTTTGAAACTCCACGAAGATTGGGGAACTACACCAGCAACGATCGACACTTGTTTGAGTGTAGCTGACGAGTACGACGTGCAAGTTGCAATTCACACTGATACTCTCAATGAAGCGGGATTTGTGGAAGCTACAATTGCCGCATTTAAAAATCGAGCTATTCACACTTACCACACCGAAGGTGCTGGCGGCGGACACGCACCGGATATTATCAAAGTTTGCGGTCAAACTAATGTTTTGCCCTCGTCAACTAACCCGACTCGCCCTTACACTGTCAATACTTTAGAAGAACATTTAGATATGTTGATGGTTTGCCACCATTTGGATCGAGGCATTCCTGAAGATGTGGCTTTTGCTGAATCGAGAATTAGAAGGGAAACTATTGCTGCTGAGGATATTTTGCACGATTTAGGTGCGTTTAGTATGATTTCTTCTGATTCTCAGGCGATGGGAAGGGTTGGGGAAGTGATTATTCGGACTTGGCAAACGGCTCATAAAATGAAGATTCAAAGGGGGATTTTGAACGGGCAAGATGCCCGTTCCACAGGTGATTTATACGGGCAAGATGCCCGTTCCACAGGGGGAGAAAATGACAATTTTCGGGTGAAGCGGTACATTGCGAAATATACAATTAATCCGGCAATTACTCACGGAATTAGTCAGTATGTCGGTTCGGTGGAAGAAGGGAAATTGGCGGATTTGTGTTTGTGGCGGCCGGCTTTTTTTGGGGTGAAACCGGAACTGGTAATTAAAGGAGGGGCGATCGCCTACGGGCAGATGGGAGATGCTAACGCCAGCATTCCGACGCCGCAACCGGTGCATATGCGGCCGATGTTTGGCAGTTTTGGCGGTGCGATTGGGGCGACTTGTCTGACGTTTGTTTCCCAAGCTGCGCGCGATCGAGATATTGCCGCACAGCTAGGTTTGCACAAGCCCACTGTAGCAGTTTCCGGAACCCGACAAATTAGCAAAAGAGATATGAAACTCAACGATTATTTGCCACAAATGGAAGTCGATCCAGAAACTTATGAAGTCAGGGCGGATGGGGAATTGTTAACTTGCGAACCGGCAACAGTTTTACCAATGGCGCAGCGGTACTTTTTGTTTTAACTGATATCTTGCACCATTTTCAAGAACGGGCAAGATGCCCGTTCCACAAGAAAATTTATATGTTGTGGAACAGGCATCTTGCCTGTTCCTAAAAAGCTAATTGAAAATGGTGCAACATATGAGTTTTAACCTATTATACAATCATGTAGGGCTGGTTTTACAAACAATATTTGCCAAAACCCGCCAATCTCAAAAACCCGCACCCAGCCAACGGCAAATTTTCATCTTACTTCATTCAGGATATGATTTTCTGTTAGAAAAATTGAGCGATCGCACTATCAAACCCTGACACAAAAACCAAAAATAAAGTGCAATATTAATCCCGCTCAACAGTTTCGGTATTCCCTCCAGCAAGCTCGAAATTATCTCGTTTTTTAAAGGCAGCGCTTCTGCAAAAAAGGCCACAAATAACAACCCAACGCCACTCAGCAGTAAAGCATAGGGAGTCGAGCGAATTTGTCTCCGAAAAGCTAATCCGTATGCAATTGCCACCCAGGCGTAAAATATGACAATTGTCACTTTCGGGAAACCCGCACGTCCCAGATGAACGTGGGTGCGAAAAACTTCATTGAATAGAAAGCAACCTGCAAACAGTGCCGAATATAAAATAAATCGATTTTCTGGGCGATGTGGTTGAATAATTCTCAGCAATCCAAAGGTAAAAGCGCACACCATTACCGATAAATAAAATAACATTTGAAACGCCAAGAAAAAGAAACCTGCACCCGGATACGTAGCAGAGCAAGGCGGCAAAAATAACCCTTTTACTGAAGAACCGAACAAACCCAGACACGCCGTCACTAGCCCAACTAGCACTAAAGTTAGACTATTGAACAACAATACAGTTCTGTAATTTGCCATAATTAATAACTAAAAGCTAACAACAGTATATTGCGCGTCAAACCATTTTTTGCTAGGGCTTTTGCACGGGGGATAAGAAACCGGGTTTTTTAGGAAAATACTGCGTTGTGACTCGCAGATTCGGTAAAAAACCCGGTTTCTCTGTCGGAGTGCGTAACTCGCGATCGTGTTCTTTGAGTAAAGGTGATATCATTTCCGGTAACACCGGAATGATGTTGACTGTTGACGGTTGACTGTTGACGGTTGGCTGTCAACAGTGAACTCGAATTTACTATTCCGGTGCTAACGGATTTGATATGAGATATTCGGTGAAAGGACAAAGCAGTGCTGTGTTTCTACAGCAGGTAATTGAGAATCGACAAATATTTAAACAGAGACGAAATCTTCAGGGCCAATGAAATTGGGAGCAACACCTGTCAAAGAAGCTAAAACTTCACCGCTGCTGGCTAGTCTAATTAATGTGCCGTTAGTTCCAGGGGAAATTGATAGCTGTCCGAAGGTCAAGCCGTTGATTAATTGAATTGTATCTTGAGAGTTGCCGAAATCAGAGATGGTATCAACTCCCAATCCCGCACCTAAAACAAATACATCGTTGCCCACGCCACCGACAAGGGTATCGTTGCCCAAACCGCCGTTGAGGGTGTCAAAACCTTTGCCGCCAGACAGGTAGTCGCTGCCGTCGCCACCATTGATGATATCGTTGCCCCGCAAACCAGTCAGCACGTCATCGCCTGCCAAACCGTTGATGGTGTCGTTGCCGGGAGTGCCAGTGAGCACGTCGTTGCCCGGAGTGCCGTTGATGACGTTTGCAGAGTTATTGTTGCCGGTGTCAGAAACAAAGATGTCGGTGGTATTGTTGGTATCCCCCGGCACGAGGTTGGATGCACCAGATGCAAACGCCACAAACCTCCCGTCGGCTGATATTGAGGGCTCAAATAACGCATCGTCATACTGCCCCCGATCGCCTCCTGAATCTACAGACACGCGGGTGGTAGTATTGGTTGACAAGTCCCGCACGAAGATGTCCTGTTTATTGTTAGTGTCTCCCGGCACGAGGTTGGATGCAGCAGAAGTAAACGCCACAAACCGCCCGTCGGCGGAGATGGAGGGGAGGAAGGAGTTTTCGTCCCCCTGAATGCCTGCTGAGTTTACAGAGACGCGGGTGGTAGTATTAGTTGACAAGTCCCGCACGAAGATTTTAGCTTGGTTAAAAAAATTGTTAGTGTCTCCCGGCACTAGGTTGGATGCCTGAGATTCAAACGCCACAAACCGCCCGTCGGCTGAGATGGAGGGACTGGAGGAGTCGCTGTTCCCCGGATTGCCTGCTGAGTCTACAGAGACGCGGGTGGTAGTATTGGTTAACAAGTCCCGCACGAAGATGTCGTCGCGATTGTTCGTCTCTCCCAATCGGTTGGAGGCAACAGATTGAAACGCCACAAACCGCCCGTCGGCTGAGATGGAGGGGGTGAGGGAGTCGCTGTTCCCCTGAAAGCCTGCTGAGTCTACAGAGGCGCGGGTGGTGGTATTGGTTGACAAGTCCCGCACGAAGATGTCGAACCGATTGTTCGTGTCTCCCGGCACTAGGTTGGAGGCATAAGATTGAAACGCCACAAACCGCCCGTCGGCTGAGATGGCGGAATTGTTGGACGGGGAGTTCCCCTGATTGCCTGCTGAGTCTACAGAGACGCGGGTGGTGGTATTGGTTAACAAGTCCCGCACGAAGATGTCGCTTTGATTATTAGTATCCTCCGGCACTAGGTTGGAAAAAGATGCAAACGCCACAAACCGCCCGTCGGCTGAGATTGAGGGATTGAAGGAGTCGTTGTTTCCCTGAATGCCTGCTGAATCTACAGAGATGCGGGTGGTAGTATTGGTTGACAAGTCCCGCACGAAGATGTCGTTTTTATTGTTGGTGTCTCCCGGCACGAGGTTGGATGCCTGAGATTGAAACGCCACAAACCGCCCGTTGGCTGAGATGGAGGAATTGTTGGAGAAGTCGTTCGCCTGATTGCCTGCTGAGTCAACTGAGACGCGATTAATGGTCATAAGTCCTGGCATTAAAAGTGCAAGTTTGGTACATTGACGAGTGTTCGATCGCATTGAAAAAATTAGATTTCAGAGAAAATTAGGTTTTTCGGAGTGCTGCACAAACACATACAGGACTGGTACAAAAAACCCGTTCGATCCGAAAAATCGTCAATTGATGCCACATATATTACGGCAGCGGCAGAAAGGTATAACCTGTGTTTTCTCCAGTTTAACTTGCACTAAAATTGGTGAGCCAGCCCGACCCGATCGCCCGTTGGCAAAAATTTCACGTCTTCGCCCGCACCTTTGGCAGAGAAATTAGGGCGCGCGATCTCGGTATGATAATTGCTTTAGCTTAAAACCCCTGAACAGAAATTATGCTGTTTTGCAGTCGATCGGGCGTTATACCTGGAACAAAACCTAGGAAATCTCCGGTATTCCTGAGTTTGATGAGAGTCCCTGAAAGCACTTGCGGTGGAGGATTTAACTCAGATGGCGTCATCAAGATTTTCATATCTTCTGGCACATCAAACTGTATAAAAATAGTTGTATTGGTCAACTCTTGCAAAACTACATCGTTAGGTGTCAAACCACTTGCTAATCCAATCCGATCGAAACCCAATCTGAAATGGTTAATGAGATCGGCTTGATTGATATCAGTAACTCCGGGTTCAGGTTGGAGAACGTATAAAGTTCTTCCCGCCCATTTAGGAGTAGTGCTACCGACCCCAGTAACTACACCTGATAAGAAGTCTCGACCCAAACCTCCAACCAGAGTATCATTGTCGTAACCGCTGTATAGAATGTCATTGCCTCTACCGCCCAATAAAATATCATCGTCTCCGTTATCTATAATCCAATCTGCATCTTGACCCCCACTTAAATAGTTATTTCCCTCATTTCCTTGCAAAAAGTCTTTACCTCTTCCTCCAAATAAAGAATCATCTCCCTCATCCCCTCTGAAACTATCTTCCCCGTCATTACCAAATACCAAATCATTAGCTAAAGATCCGCGAACTGTATCGTTACCTCCGAGCATCCAAATTCCTGAAGGGAAGTTAGTTACTCCTCCAAATTGGGAATTAACATCGTATAACTCAACTAATTCGGATTTGTCTTCGCCAATTAAGCGGGGTATTCCTGATGGATCTCTTCGTAAAGTCATAAGTTCGTTTCTCCTTGCGATGTCGCGATTTATTTTTCCACTCAGGGCAAGCTTCCGACTTTTATGCAAAAAAATAACTTTTATTTTTTAAAGCACAGATTGCGAGAAAGTTTTGCCAGTAATTACAGGGATGTTTCTGTACGGGTAGTTTCTAGACAATTACCCAGTTTGGATTGGCTGTTGCAGTCAAAATTTCCTCAACCTGAGCCGGAGTTAGATTCGGATTTGCATTCAAAACTAAAGCCGCTACACCCGCTACGTGAGGGGCTGCCATCGATGTGCCACTGTAGGTTTCGTAGGTGTTGTAGGGAGTTGTAGAATAGATGTCTACTCCCGGTGCAACTAGGTAATCCAAAGGTCGGAAACCTGCACGGTTAGAGAATTCATCCATCCTGCCATTTATATCAACTCCTCCGACACCAATTCCGAAGCGATCGGCATACATAGCTGGATAACTTGGTTCGCTAAAACCATCATTTCCTGCTGCCATGACGACAACAACTCCTTTGTTAGTTGCGTACTGAATTGCCTCACTAACCTCCATGCTAGGCGACCAGCCACCAATACTAAAGTTAATTACATTAGCTCCATTATCAGCAGCATAGCGAATTCCAGCAGCAAAATTATTGAAGTTCCCAGAGCCAAATTCCGGCAAAACTCTCACAGGCATAATCTTTGCATTGTAGGCAACTCCAGTTATGCCAAAATCATTTCGTTCGGCCGCGATCGCACCTGCTACGTGAGTCCCGTGACCGTCGAAATCCCCATCCATTGGGTTGTTATCATTAGACACAAAATCCCAACCCCTGACATCATCTATATACCCGTTGCGATCGTCGTCAATTCGGTTATTGGGAATCTCATCCGCATTCTGCCAAATATTGGCATCTAAATCGAGATGGGTGTAGTCAACGCCGGTATCGACGACAGCTACAACAATCCCATTTCCGGTAATTCCCCCCTGCCAAACTTCCGGCGCATTTACCATGTCTCTTGCCCAATCATTCCCGCCCAAATTAGGAACTTCGGGGAACTTAACTGGACTGTTAAAAGTGCCGGCTACTGCTGCATTTGCATCCACTAAACCGTATCCGTAATTGCTGCTAAAACCAGTACCAGGCGTGGCAGCAAGATTCAGGTTGTAATTCTTATAGTCAAAGTAACTATAAACTGCGACATAGTAATCTCCAGGAGTCAGGTTGAAGAAATTTATCTCGCCGGATGCACCTGCTGAAGCATAATCGCTGCCAAGAAGTTCATCATAATCAGCCTCACCGTTGCGATTCTTATCTTGAATCAGCTCGATTCCTGCCCCATCCAAAGCATCGATACGCAAGCTCAAATCGCTATTGTTGTTAATAGTAAAGCGGTAATAATCCTCGTTATCGTCAACTCCGACAAAATCAGAGAAGGTGAGGCGATTGTTGTCAGCAACACCAATATTGCGTGCAGTTGCTAAGGAGTTGCCTGGGTCTGATAAATTCAACTGATTAGCCGTTCTCGTTCCTGTTAGGGT
The DNA here is from genome assembly GCF_036704705.1 of Microcoleus sp. K1-B1. NCBI lineage: Bacteria > Bacillati > Cyanobacteriota > Cyanophyceae > Oscillatoriales > Microcoleaceae > Microcoleus > Microcoleus sp. K1-B1. The sequence continues at coordinate 23,694 of NZ_JAUBSH010000007.1, forward strand.
ATCTGTGCCGACAGCGATCGCCTCTGAGTTCGATTTTTGTTGAGCAGGAGATGTAGTGCTAGCGACTTGATTGTTGGCTGAGTAACTGAGGGTATCGCTGCTTTGGGCTACTACAAAATCTGCTATGTGTTGTTGTTCACCGATCGCCATCGCTGGCAAATTATCAGTGTCAAACCCGTTGCTAGGGACGCTACCGTTAAATTGACGGGATGCAGTGAAAAAGTTAAGCTGACCGCTGTTACCAAAAATTGTTAATGCTGCTGTGAGCTGCTGTTCGCGATCGATTGCAAATATACCGAGCGTACTTTCCATAAATGCACTCCTGATAATTTGAGATTCACTTGTGTTTAGGGGAGACACTTCTTGATTTTAAATTAATTAAGATTATTCCCAATGCGAGATGATAAGTCAATTCATAAATTCATTGCTTGAGTTCATAAAAGTCATAACCCTAATTTCATAAAAGTCATATTTTTCGGCAAGTTATGCCGTTTCAAGCTGAAGCTGTTGTTTTTGCGTCAAAACCATCGCTATGTGTTTTTCGTAATAGGCAGCTTCGTTAATGAATACAGGGAAAACAGTAGATTCTCCTTGATAGGGGAGTGATTCTCCCGTAAATGTGAGAAACATCGGTTCACCGGGATGTAAGGGTTCATAGTCTTTGAACTGAAGTTGGGGATGGATCGCAGCTTGCAGTTCACCTACTGAATTTCTGGGATAGTCTACTGAGCCGATCGCCTGATATACAGTTAAATATGATGGTATAGGAAGCGGCTTTCCCAGATTTTGTGCGTCGAGATAATCCAGAATGGCGTGAACCAGCATTTCGGTTTGCTGAAGCTGACGGGCGTTAATGACTCCCTGGGCGATCGGCCCAACTTCTATGGTGAAACCGAAAGCAGAGAGCGATCGAAGCATTGGGGCATTTTGACCATAATGCTCTCCCAAACAAACTCGCACTGAGGGATCGAGCTCACTCAAATAAGCTAATAATTGCAAATTGAATGGATGTTTGCTAGATGGTAAAATTGTCAGCCCCATGTTGGCCGTTGTGCTGTGAAGGTCAACGATCAGATCAGCCCCATGTTCGTCTTTCGGACATAGTTGGGCGGAAATTTCCTTAGCACGTCTGTTCTCGTAACCCATCAAATCTGGGTTAGACAAATCTTCCTCGGCAAAGCAACGATTCAAATCGCGATCGACATAACGCCGATTGGACTTTACCGCTTGAGGATTAGCTAATAGAGTAACCACCTCAAAGCTCGATCGTTTCAGTAAGTCGGGGAATTGTTGAAACTTCTTAATCAGATAAACCCCAGTCCACTCGTTTCCGTGGGTTCCTCCCACAACTGCCACTCGTCGAATTACTTGCGAAATCATGAATAATCCTCATTCAGCAATACTTAAATAGGTATTTCGTGCCGAAAGTTATAACTCTTAATTTCAAGATAAATAAGTTATTGCTATATGTCAAATACTTTTTTATATATAACAATATACTTAAAAAATATACTATTTTATCCCCGTTACAAAAGAGAATGTAACTGTAGGCCCGTGCTCCCAACCATGATAGTAATCATTCATTCCCAATCGTTCAATTCTAAAATCTAAAATCGTATAACCTATGGAACTTCGCCATCTTCGTTACTTCATTGCAGTGGCAGACGAACTGAGCTTTAGTCGCGCGGCAAAACGATTGCACATTGCCCAACCGCCCCTAAGTCAACAAATTAAAGATTTAGAGGCTGAACTGGGTGTGAAGCTATTCGATCGCAAAAATCACCCGATTCAGCTAACCCCAGCAGGACAAGCGTTTTTAGAAGAAGCTCGCGCAACTTTGGTACAGTTAGAACAAGCGGTACATAAAACCCAGCGCATCGATCAGGGTGAATTGGGTTATTTGACGGTGGGTTTTCCCAGTTCGATCGCGAATGGTGTCTTTCCAGAGATTCTGCGAAATTTTCGACAGCAATATCCAGAGGTACAACTGATTTTGCAGGAAGAACACAGTGCTTTTTTAATTCAGAGGTTGCGCGATCGCCAGACTGATATCATTTTTCTCTATCTCTACCACGATATTTCTGAAGCCAATGATTTAGAAACGATGTCTCTCACGCAAGAACCACTTGTCGTCGTTTTACCCAAAAACCATCCGCTTACAGCCCAATCCAAAATTTCGCTTTCCGACCTAAAGGATCAAGAATTTGTAATGCCACTTCATCAGATTGTGGCTGGCTTATCTGAGGAAATTTACCATGTATGTTCGCAAGCAGGGTTTGTTCCTAAAGTTGCTCAAACAGCCGTCTTTATGGTCACAATTTTGGGATTAGTCGCAGGCGAAACAGGTATCAGCATTCTGCCATCTCACGTACAGAATATTCAACGCGAAGGAGTGGTCTATCGTCAGATTCAGGAACAAACGACAACCACTCAATTAACTGCTGTTTGGCGGCCTAATCATTCGTCCACCATTTTGCAGCAATTTCTCAATATTATTAAAACCCTCTCAATTTATAGCAATCCTAAATGATTAGTGAGAAACAAGCCTAGGTAAAAAGCTGTGAAAAGTCCAGCAAGTACGGTGTGTCGCCATCAACAATCTGCCAGTTTTCTCCAATATCTCGCAGATCCGCACCCTACAGATTAAGACCACACAATATAGCTGCTACTCTAGTTCATGAACCTGGAATATGCGGTATTAACTGTTACTTGCCGCAAGTGGCGAAAGTAGAAAACAGATTAATTTTTGTAACTCTCCACGCTTGTCATGTCTGCGCGCCAGCAAAAAGACTGTACCTAGTTTTGCTTTTATCGCTGTCAACATAACTTTGCCAACTTCATGCAGCAACTGTTGGATACTGGGCTGGAAACTCCCTTGGTATAGGACTTACTTGCGAACTCATGTTCCATCCTACTTGCTTGCTAAAATTTTGAATTTGACCTTCACAAGTTCGACAACTAGAACCGCCGAGTTTCTGCCAAACTTCTAACTGCGAAGTCAATCCATATTTGCCAGTGCTGGATTGCATCCACATCCCATCCGCCCGAAGCTTCTGACAAAACAGATTCGCGCGCTTGTAGGGCGATCGACTAATGTTTCTGAATAGTTGCTGCCTATTATTTGTAGGCTATTATCCCATTTGGGTTGGCTGTTGTCGTCAAGATATACTCAACTTGGGCCGGAGTAAGATTCGGATTGACATTCAAAACCAAAGCCGCTACACCCGCTACGGAGAGTCTTAATCGCTTGGTAAACTCAATTTTAATACCTGTCCAACTGATACCTCGTGCTTGTGCGTCGCTACTACCACGGCACCTTCTAATCGCGGATCGTAACATCCAACCCAAGCTGCAGGATGACATTCGTGTACTAAATATCCGTACAGCCAAATTGCTCCTCTACCTTCTATGACAATTCCTTGACTTAATTGAACGTCTTGAGGAAGTTTCAAACCTGGTAAATCATCGGGCGTGATGATACCGTCTTGAGTTGTAATTCGCAAGCGCAAATGTTGATAAGCTAAACCGTCTTGAGTTTGATGGGGGATTATTTTTAATTCAATAGGATTCATTGGATGCACAAATGTTGAATGCTGCGATAAAATCATATACCTTTTAGGGTAAATTGGGAATCCGATCGCCAACTTTGAGTCCCAATTGGGCCGCCCTTCCGCCTCTTAGTTCGATCACTCCGTCAACGGGAACATCCGGGCCGTAGTTGGGGCAGGTTTCGCTCAAACACGGCGGTACGTTAGGAATTATCGCCTGCACTACGCCTTCCCGCAGAAAAACCATATCGAGCTCAATAAACACGTTTTTCATCCAAAAACGCACATTTCGCGCGGGTTCGATCGGGAAAAACATTCCCCTGTCATCCGGTAATTCTGTGCGAAACATTAAACCTGTGGCTTGCTCTTGGGGAGTTTGCGCCACTTCCAGTCCGATCGCCCGATCGGCTATAATCGTGTTAACAGAAATTGGCAAAAGCTGACCCATATCTATCCCGCCAAACAGCGACATAAAGTTGGATTCAGTCAGATTAGAATTTCCCGAAACAACTCCTAAATAATTACCAGATTTTTTATCTTTCATAATAGTTTGGTTGTCGGAAACTGAAAGCTCTAAATCGCTAAACTTCATGCCTTGTGTCAAGACAATTTTATCATTGCCGTTGCCAAAATCTGTAATTATATCGGCTTCACTAATAGTAGATGCGGCGGCAGTTTTTTCCATCACAAATAAATCATCGCCTGCCCCTCCTGTCAAGATATCCCTGCCTTCGCCGCCTATTAGCAAATCGTGACCCCGATCGCCAAAAATCCAATCCGACTCTTGTCCTCCATAGATGGTATCGCTTCCCTGCCCACCCGACACCGTATCAGCGCCTTCATTTCCGGCCAGCAAATCATTTTCCCGATCGCCAAAAATTCGGTCATTTCCCCCCAAACCTTGAATAGTATCATTACCCGCAAACCCTCTTATCGTATCGTTGCTGAGAGTTCCCGCGAGAAAATCGAAGCCGAAAGTACCGTCGATGTTAACCATTGTGCGTTTAAGGATGGGTTTAATAGAATGAAGATTTGGCGATCGGCATCCGCCAACCGGTACCAAAAGCTCGATCGCTAATTTTCAAACCAGGGGCTGCTTGCCGCCGTTTAAACTCCGCTTGCCTCACTAATTTTACTACACGTTTAACCACGGCTTCATCGTGTCCAGCAGCCACAATTTGTTGAACCGATTCGTGATGTTCTATCAACCGCTGCAAGATGTCATCCAAAACATCGTAATCCGGCAAAGAATCTTGGTCAATTTGCCCCGGTTTCAGTTCAGCACTCGGCGCTTTAGTAATAATATTAACCGGAATAATTTCCTTTCCCAGGGGCGGGTACGGGGGCATCGCCCCTACAGATCCGCCAGAATTCAGCCACCGACAAAGCGAATAAACGCGAGTTTTAGGCACATCGGAAATTACCGCCAATCCCCCATTCATATCGCCGTAGAGAGTGCAGTAACCCACCGCCATTTCCGACTTATTGCCCGTCGAAAGCAGCAAATGTCCGAACTTATTAGAAATTGCCATCAACAGATTGCCTCGAATCCGCGATTGAATATTTTCCTCAGCAATCCCGAAAGTTGTGTTGACAAACAAATCGGCGAGAGTGCGATCGTAAGTTTTCATCAAATCGCCGATCGGCAACATTTCGATCGCAACGCCCAGATTTCGGGCTAATTCCAAAGCATCATTAACCGAATGATCCGAACTATAAGGAGAAGGCATCAACACCCCTAGAACATTTTCCGGCCCGATCGCACAACTAGCGATCGCAGCCACCAAAGCCGAATCTATCCCGCCACTCAAACCGAGTACAACCTTAGAAAAACCGCACTTGCGAACATAATCTCGTACTCCCAAAACCAAAGCCGCCCAAATTTCGGCATCTCCTTCTGCCGGATGAAAACTCAAATCAGTTGTGGAACGGGCATCTTGCCCGTTCCCGCCTCTGCCAACGCCACTGCCGATCGAACCTACTACTTTTTGTCCTTCACATAATCCCAAATCAGTTGTGGAACGGGCATCTTGCCCGTTCCCGCTGCCAACTAAATCTTGTTTAGCTGCGTCATATTCCAGCACCGCCAAATCCGTTTCAAAAGAAGCTAATACCTGAATTAAATCACCCTTTCGATTCACAGCAAAACTGCTGCCGTCAAAAATAATATCGTCATTTCCCCCTACCTGATTAGCGTAAATAATCGGTATCCCGCAGCGGATGACGCTGTGCTGCAACATCGCAGAGCGCACTTCCCGCTTCCCCGCAGAATAAGGCGATGCCGACAAATTAACCACTAAATCTACACCCAATTTTGCCAAATCGGAAACAGGATCGCCCGCGTAACTGCGTTTACCCCAAAACTCCTCATTGTTCCACAAATCTTCACAAATTGTCACGCCGATTTTGAGTTCGCCAATAGTAAAATAATTGCTGTTTTCTCCCGGTTCAAAATATCTATCTTCATCAAATACATCATAAGTAGGCAACAAGCGTTTATGAAAAACTTGTTTGATCACGCCATTTTGCAACAAAACAGCGCTATTAAACAATGATTTTCCGCCGAGTTTAACAGCATTAGCATTAGGTAAGGCAGTGCCTGCTATGACTGCCAACTCCGGCGGCAAAGCTTGCGCCAGTTGCAGCAACTGTGCACCTGCATCTGCAATGAAACTCGGATTGATTAACAAATCGCGCGGCGGATAACCGATCAGGGAAAGTTCCGGTGTTAGCAATAAGTTTGCGCCCTCAACCTCAGCTTTTTTCGCAGCCTCCAGAATTAGGTTGGAGTTGCCCAAGATATCACCAATAGTAGGGTTGAGTTGTGCGATCGCAATTTTCATATCACCAAATCACTTAATAAATATTGCTAACAGTCCGCCCGCGCGGACTCACTTTCCTATAGTCCTAGATTTGAATGTAGCGAAAGATTACTTGGATTTGTAATGTTTCAACTCTTCCTCAATATAATAATTTACCAAATCCCGGTAAATATTTTCAACCACATCAGGATTCAAACCCGATTCTTGAGCCCACTCGCGCCGCTGCTGTAACATATCGTGAAAGCGATCGAACGATTTAACGCTAGCTTCACTCGTTTTGAACCTGGCGGCAGCGATGACGTATTGAAATCTTTTGCTCAAAGCCTCGATCACTTCTCGATCGATGATATCAATTTCCTCCCGAACTTCGTGAATATTAGCGCATTCATCAGGGTCTTTCATCGTCTGCACTCCTTAATAGCTTCTATTCTAATGTTACTAAATTGATCCCAGAATGTCATCCAAGGAACAGCTAGATAAACACCAGTGGCTTATTTTTGAAAGGAGCGAAAGCGGCCGCATCAAAGCGGTACAAACTAGCAGGGCGGCCAGCCCCCCGCGAAACCTTAACACCGGTATCGCACAAAAAACCCAATTTTAACAATCGAGATCTAAAATTAGAATAATCAGAAAAACTTTCCCCCAAAATAGTTGTATAAAGCTGATACAAATCGCTCAAAGTAAAAAGTTCCGGCAAAACTTCAAAAGCTACCGGACTGTATTCAAGTTTGTTACGCAGTCGCCGGTATCCGTATTCGAGAATTTGATTGTGATCGAAGGCCAGCTTAGGAACTTGTTGCACGGGATACCAAGCAATGCCGCCGACGCGGTGGCCCACACCCGCCACTACACTCCCAGCAATTAACTCAGCTTCCTCAAAGCGAACCAAAGCAAAATAACTCACCGAAAGATAGCGATCGCCCCTGGTAATTTCCCGAGGATCGCGCCCCGGTTCTCCGAAAGTATACAATTGCTCCAGATACAAATTTTTTACCCGGATTTTCTCAGACAAAATCCGGTAAGCCGCATTTTCAAGAGACTCTCCCTCGCGCACCAAAGTACCAGGAAGACTCCAAGAATCGATAAACGGTTCGTCTTGCCGCATTACCAACAGTACCAACAAACGGTTCTGCACGGCATCGACGGAGAAAATCACATTATCTACTCCTACTTTAAAGTCCGCTAATGAGCAACCTTCGCCCTTTTTCGTGCCTCGTGCCATGCGTACAAATGCTCCCTATTGATGTAATCTTCGATGGTCGGAGTCAGAGCTTCCCTGTCTCCTGTTTCCCGATAGGAAGTAGAAGAAACATTGGGAGCACTCAAAGATGCGATCGCCACGTCTGCACCCATGCGCCTCAACTGCCACAAATCTAATTGTTCTGACGGATAACCCGGTCGCGGTACTATCAGCAACTCCACTTGTTTTAACAATTGTTCAAATTGGTACCAGCGAGACAGTTGCCCCACCAAGTCCGAACCTATTACCAACGTCAAATCTGCATCCGGCCACAGCAATCTTGCTTGTTCCACAGTTTCCACCGTCCTCGGACTACTGAGTTCTGGATGCAAGCAAAGATTGTGTCTCGGAGAATTAATTTCTTGAATTATTAACAGCAGCATTGCCGATCGGTGTTCTAGAGAAGTTTGGTGTGACTTAAAAGGATTGTCCGATGCCCAAACTGCTACCCAATCAAAATGTTGGGAAAGCCAACTCAGAATTGTTTTGTGTCCTGCTGTGGGCGGATCGGCACTGGTTCCAAAAAGAGCAATCTTCTGCATAGGTAATTGTTGACTGTTGACTGTTGACTGTTGACTGTTGATTGTTGACGACTGACTACTGACTACTGACTTCAATCTAAAATCTAAAATCTAAAATCTAAAATCGATTGACTCTTTTTCGTTTTTTGGGTGAGACTCTGCAAATCTGTAGAAATTTCCACTGACGGCGAAATTGGGTTGTCAAGTTGACGAGTTTCGGGTCGAAGACTGGCGACAGAAGCAGCAGTTCGTTTCGCGATATCGTCCAAACTTTCCGGCTTCTGCACTCGTTTCCCATCCTTGACAACCAACTCCATTAATGGTAAGTAAGAATCGCAATTGTGAAGAGTTTCTGCTGACAATCCCAAACAATCTCCGAGAATTTGCCCATTTTCAATATGTCTAAAAATTTGCTTTCTTCCTGGATATGTTACCTTGCCGCTTGCCTCTTTCATCACCGGAATTCCGTCAATTTCCACCAACTTATAAACACCGTTCACAGGGGAACCGCTGACCAACTTCGTTCCCAAACCGTAACCGTCAATGCAAGCACCGCTACTTTTTAATTTAGCAATTTCTCGATCGTCCAAATCGCCGCTAGCAAAAATTGGAACCCCAGGCAGGATCGATCGAACTTCCCGCGACAGCACCGCCAAATCGCCCGAATCCAGGCGCACGCCTTCCAACTGCATTTCACCGCTGTTTACTCGATCGGCCAACATCCGCGCCGCCGCCACAGTATCATAAGTATCGATCAGCAGCGGCGCCCCCGGAAAATAGCGGTGAAAAGCTGCAAACGCCTGATTCTCGCTGCCTTCGAGGGCAGCAACAGCCATTACCAAAGCATGGGCGATCGTACCGACAGGCTTGCGGCCCAACTTCAAAGCAGCCAAAACATTAGAAGTTCCATCAAACCCCGCAGCCAGGGCCGCCCTAGCCGCCCAAACAGCAGCTTGAGGCCCAAAAGCCCTGCGCGTCCCGAATTCCAGCAACTTAGCCTCCGGGCCCGCCGCATCCCGCAGCCGCGCTGCCCGCGTCGCAATCAAAGTTTGATAATTTATGGCATTCAATAAATAAGTTTCCACTAACTGAGCCTGCCACAGAGGAGCCTCAATTCGCAGCAGAGGCTCGTTGGCAAACACCGCCGTCCCCTCCGGCACCGCCCAAACATCGCCAGTAAAGCGGGCTGTGGCGAGTAAAGTCCAAAATCGCTCTCCTGCACCGGCAAAAATTCCAGTGGACTGCAAAGCCTCAATTTGCGCCGGCGAAAACCGAAATTTTTCCAAATAATCGATAACTTGCGCCAAACCCATCGCGATCGCGTAGCCAAAACCCTCTGGCAGCCTGCGCGCGAATAATTCAAAACTCGCGGCCCGCCCATCGAGTCCTTCCCCAACGTAACAAGCGGCCATCGTTAGCTGGTAGAGATCGGTCAAAAGGCTGTAATCTGCTGAAGAAACCGTCAGTTCCCGGTCTTCTAATATTTCTTCAAAACCTGTGAGCTGCAGGCTTTCTGTCGCAGTTTCCATAAGAAAAACCCCGGACAAACTTCTTTTTTTTAATTATAGTGAATAATACCATATCTTTCTATAAAATTTTGATAAAGATTCCAGATATTGTCGGAAAAATTCGCTGATTATGCCCTTTAACACCTGATTTAGGTTAATTTATACATTAATATTATGGTAAAATCAATATAAATACTTACTTTAACAAACTCAGGAATTAACCACAAACACTCAAGCGTTGCGGGTTTTGTGCGAAAATATTTTGTTGCAGCCTTTGAATAGAGTGAGACAACCCGGTTTTTGAGGGTCGGAGGGCGATCGCGAGTGCTTGAGTTGAGCAAGGAAAAATCTACCAGCAAAAGGTCGATCGTCCAATAATGCGTAATGTCTCAAACCTTCAGCTTGCTTCATTGTTGCAGACCAATAAGTAATTCAAATAAATATTGCTAAACTCATCCACTGGCCAAAAATTCGAGTAATATTAAAAGTATCAGAACCCAGACAAGAGAGGCAGATTCTATGAATCTTTCTAAATCTTTGGCAAACGCGATGCGTTACGTCTCGGAAGCAGCGGTGCGGATTTTTAGCCCCAGCGATGACAACTATCCAAATAGTGGAGTTCAACCTTTTGAGGGTAAGCTCTCCAAAAGTTCTAAATCGAGAGAATGAACAGCCATTCAGGCATTTTCTAGTGAGTTCGGCACACGCATTCAGTTTAACAGTCAACAGTTAAAAATTAACTGTTGACTGTTAACTTTTGACTTTGACTGTTAATAGTAATTGTATGTGGGGTTTCTCTTCGTTCTACCCAATCTACAATTACCAATCATCAATTACATTGAACTTCCACAATTGACAAAAGGTATATTCAGTGTAGAGTAAGCTTTTGAAATAAAGATTTTTGCCCCCGGTTTACTGCGTATAAATTAGAGAAACACCAAGCCAAACTAGAATTTTTTGTTGCACAAGGGTTGGTTCAGTAATTTTATCAAAAATCAAACTATATAACAATCCTTGCAGGAGTCGTAAATGTTTTACCCCACCTCCTTGGACAAATCCCACCACATTTTAAGTTGCTACTTCGATACCTTAGAGTAATTCTACTCATTGACAAAAGTGTTTTTAGCTTAACTGGTGACCAATGTGTAGGGACTGGCCGCGGGCGATACCTAGCCGAAAGTTCGGGTCATTCCCCCGTCGGAAGATCGGCTGCAAGCTGGTCTTTTTGTTAGCTGAAAACTCTACTGCGGGTTAGGGTATTACCAGGGTTAATTGCCGTAAAGTGATTTTACAGGCAAGCTGCAAACAGGAGTGAGAACATTCAAGTAATTGCACGGAAGCTTTGAACGTTTGTTGGGAAATTGTTTGGGCCTCAATTAACTTGCAATGAATTTCCCCTTCAAATACACCCCTGCTTAAAGCCGCGATCGCACTCTCGAAAGGACTAGCTGATGCAGGTAAAACAAAACAAACTTTTCACTACTGAAGCGATCGATCGCTTATCTTCACCGGAACGCCTCGACGAAATGATGCAGGTGGTTAGTCCTCGATCGTGGCTGCCACTAACTGCTATTGGCTGTTTAGTTGCCGCTGCGGGGGTTTGGAGTGCGATCGGGCGAATTCCGCTGACTGTTTCCGGTCAAGGCGTATTGCTTCTGCCCCGCCGCGTCGTGCAATTTCAAGCTGCTAGTTCCGGCCAATTAGTAAAGCTGAATATCAAGCCGGGAGATGTTGTTAAACGGGGTCAAGAAATCGGCAGAATTGATAAACTATACCTCAAGCAGCAGCTAGAACAAGAAAAAGCCAAATTAGCCCAACTGCAAGGGCAAAAACAAGATACTAATAAGCTGCAAAAACAGCAAATTGCCCTGGAATTAAAAACCCTCGAACAGCAGCAAAAAGACCTTCAAGAAAGCTTGAATAGAGAGTCAGTTGCACCGATACTGCACCAGCAAAGTATGGCGGCATTAGAGCAAAAACGCCAAAGCTTGGAAGAAAGTTTGCGCCGAGAACAAATTGCGCCGGTACTGCGACAGCAAACTCTGACAGCATTAGCAGAAAAACGCCAAAGTTTGGAAGAAAGTTTGCGGCGAGAACAAGTTGCACCGATATTGCGGCAGCAAACTCTGGCCGCGATCGCCAAAAAACGCGACAGTCTTTTGCAGCGAAAACAGCACATCACTTCTTTGGTGGAAACTTTACAGCAGCGGTTTGAAACTCGTCGCATTCTTTACGAACAAGAGAGGGCGATCAGCGAGGATGTAATGCTGCAAGCGAGACAGGAATTCGCGGACTCTCAGATGCAACTGGCGGATATTGAAACGCAGTTAAAGGAACTCGACGTTCAGAAAACTAATAGCGATCGCGAATTCCTGCAAAATCTCAATAAAATTGACGACCTCAAAAACAGCAGGCAGCAACTCAAGGTTGAAGCTACCAATACCGAACGGGAGTACCTGCAAAATCTCAACCGCCTTAACGAAATTAAAAACAATCTCCAAGAACTTAAAGTTCAGAAAAGTAACACCGAACGGGAGTACCTGCAAAACCTGAACAAAATTGACGAAATCAAAACTAAGATTAAAGACATGGAAACCCAAGCGGTCAAACTTGCTCAACAAGATTTAGAGAAGTCGATCGCCCAAACAAATCAAATTCAGGAAGTTAAACGCAAGATTGCCCACTTGCAGAATCAGTTGACAGCCGACAGCAAAATTACCAGCCAATACGACGGCCGCGTTTTAGAAGTTAGCGCTGTTGCAGGTCAAATGCTGAACATCGGTACAAGGATCGGGACAGTTGAATCTCAAAATGCTCGCGAAAAAATGGTCAGTCTTGTTTATTTTGCTGACAGAGATGGCAAGCGAATTAAACCGGGAATGACTGTACAAGTTACCCCTAGCGTCGTCAAGCGGGAACGCTACGGCGGCATTGTCGGCAAAGTAACCCAAGTTTCTCCTTTTCCGGTTACTAATCAAGATATGTCGGCAATTATCGGCAATGAAAATTTGGCTGACAGCATCGCGAAAAGCATCGCTGGTGGCGGTGCTACCGTGCAAGTTTTTGTGGAATTGCAGCCAGATCCGAACACTATCAGCGGTTACAAATGGTCTTCCTCGAACGGGCCTCCTCTCAAGATTTCCCCCGGTACTACTGCGCTAGTTCGGGTTCAAATCGGGCAGTTAGCGCCGATTTCTTACGTGATTCCTATTTTTCGATCTTTGACAGGAGTTTATTAACAGTTGACAGTTGACAGTTGACAGTTGACAGCGGTCACGCTCGCTTTCTCGTTCCCAGGCTCTGCCTGGGAATGGCGATCAAGAGGCTCTGCCTCGCACCATGCGTTCCCAGGCTCTGCCTGGGAACGAGAGTTAAGGAGAGTATTAGTCAGCATTCATCAGTCATTTTACCCATTAATAGCCGATGAGAATTCCCTGGATTGACAAGTTTTTTATGCCGCGCAAATTAAGGCGAGTTCGTACTCCCACCCTGTTACAAATGGAAGCAGTAGAATGCGGTGCTGCTGCTTTAGGAATTATTTTGAGTTACTGCCAACACCCAGTACCTTTAGCCCAATTGCGAAGCGAGTGCGGCGTTTCTCGCGATGGCAGTAAAGCTTCTAATATCCTTAAAGCAGCCCGAATTTACGGCTTAGATGCTAAAGGGTTTAAAAAAACTGTCGAAGAGTTGAAAGCTGTACCGCCACCTTTTATTGTTTTTTGGAATTTCAATCACTTTTTGGTGGTTGAGGGGATGAAGAAAAAGCGCGTTTACCTCAACGACCCCGCATCGGGGCCGAGGACTGTTTCTTTAGAAGAATTTAAGTCTGCTTATACTGGCGTTGTTTTGACTTTTGAGCCTGGGCCGGAGTTTAAAAAGGGTGGGAAAAAACCGAGTATTGCCCGTGCTTTAGATTCCCGATTGCAAAGTTCGCGCTGGGCGATCGCATTTTGTTTAATTGCTGGTTTATTACTGACTGTTCCCCGTTTGGCTGGCGCGGCATTTACGCAAATTTTTGTAGATGAAATTCTCGTCGAAAACCGTCACGAGTGGCTGCGACCTTTAATATTGGGAATGCTGTTTGCGGCGGCCGTTCAAGGGCTGCTAGCCCGAATGCGACTTTTCTATTTGCGGCGGCTGGCAAACAAGCTTGCAATTTCGATGTCGGGACAGTTTCTCTGGCATACTTTGCGCTTGCCTGTGGGATTTTACGCCCAGCGGTTTGCAGGTGAAATTAGCAGTCGCTGCCAAGTTAATGATAAGGTTGCTGAAATTTTATCGGGCAAACTTGCTGCAACTGCGATCGACGCGGTGATGATGGTTTTCTATGCGATAATTATGGTGATGTACGACGGGGTATTGACCAGTGTTGCCGCTGTTTTTGCAGCCTTAAACTTTTTGGCACTGCAATCTTTATCCCGCAGCCGCGTCGATGCTAACACCAGATTAGCTCAGGAAACAGGTAAGGTTGGCGGTGCTGCCATCGCAGGCATTCAATCTATTGAAACTGTCAAAGCTAGCGGTTTAGAATTCGATTTATTTTCTAAGTTTGCCGGGTACTATGCGAAAATGAGCAACGCCCAGCAAGAATTGGCTATACCCACTCAAATCCTGTCAATATTACCAGCATTTTTAACGGCCTTAGCGGCAACTGCTATCTTAGTTGTCGGCGGCTTGCGGGTGATGAACGGCGGTTTGAGTATCGGGATGTTAATTGCCTATCAAAGTCTCACTCAACAATTCCTCCGACCAGTCAACAATCTAGTCAACTTTGGCAGCACTCTGCAAGAATTAGAAGCCGATTTAAACCGACTTGATGACGTTCTCCAAAACCGGATCGATCCAGAAGCAGACCGCGATTCTTTTAATAGTGGAAACGACCGCGCCGCCCTTGCACCAGATTCTTTTCATTTGCAGGGCTGGATTGAATTGCGCGGTGTCAGTTTTGGCTACAGCCGCTTGGAAGCGCCGCTAATTGAAAATTTGAACTTAACAGTCAAACCTGGTCAGCGGGTAGCGTTAGTGGGGGGCAGCGGTTCGGGCAAATCTACTATTGCCAAACTTGTTACCAGACTTTACGAACCAATCAATGGCGAAATTTTATTTGATGGGGTTCCCCGCAATTTGATTCCGCGTTCTATCCTAGCAAATTCGCTGGCAATGGTCGAACAAGAAATATTTCTATATGCCGGCACTGTTCGGGAAAATCTCACGCTTTGGGACCCGACAGTACCGGAAGCAGATTTAGTGCAAGCGTGCATTGATGCGGCAATTCACGAACTTATTTTGAATATGCCAGGAGGATACGATGCTCAACTCAATGAAGGGGGGACAAATATGAGCGGCGGACAGCGGCAGCGCTTGGAAATTGCCAGGGCATTAGTGAGGAATCCAGCGGTGTTGGTGCTGGATGAAGCAACAAGTGCTCTGGATGCTGAAACAGAGTTAATTATCGATCACAATTTGAGGCGTCGCGGTACTTCTTGTATTGTGGTTGCTCACCGTTTGAGTACGATTCGAGATTGCGATGAAATTATTATGCTTGCAGGGGGGAAGGTAGTTCAGAGAGGGACTCATGAGGAGTTGCAAAAGCTAGGAGGTGCTTATGCTCGTTTGGTTGGGAACGAACAATAAACAGCAGAAATACAGCAGTTTTTAGGTAAGGTATATAGCCCTTGTAGGGACACAGGAATAGCCATTGGTTTCAACTTCACCTGTCAGCCCGCCAACCCGGTAGTCCGCCAGGGAATGAATTCCCTGTCTAATAGCTAAAGTCCTCTGAAGAGGACTGAAATGAATGATGGTTTGATTTGGCTATTCAGTCGGTTTTAACCGACTTTAGCTATGAGACGGGGATTTTATTAATCCCCGGCGGATCTGTGGATTAGCCCGATCGATTCAATCGGACTGTCTTCTTTGAGGCAGGGCTTTAAACCCCTGCCCGACTTGATTTTACTAATCGCAAATTACTAGCTATGCTCGATCTAAATCCTGTTAAGAAACTGCACCGAATTAAAGGAAATGAACCGCTGCTGCTGAATGACCCGCATCAGGTATGGATTGTTCGATCGGGCGCGATCGCAGTTTTTGCAGCCAAAATACAAAGTGAGAAGCCTGCCGGAAACCGCCATTATCTGTTCGGCGTCGGTGCAGGCGAGGCTTTGTTCGGCGCCGCCCTGGGGTATGAGTGGGGACTTCTGGCGATCGCGATCGCCGAAACGGAACTGGGACCGATCGCGATCGCAGATTGTGCCGCTTTAGTTGCTGCTGGTGACAGCAAAACGCGATCGCTTGTGGAAGGGTGGATACAGAATTTGGGAGAACGAGTGATTCCCTACGGGATAGATGCGCTTCACGCCCCCGATGAAAAAGTTGCCCCAGAAACTGTTGTTTTAGCAGCGTCGCAGCAGATATCGCTGCAAAAAGGTCAAATGCTGCGATCGCCGCCGGGAACAGTTGTCTGGGTGCGCGTCTCGTCGGGCGATGCGAGTGTCGGGGAATTGAAGTTAAATGCCGCTTCTCCAGCCTTTCCTTTGGCTGGGAATATCCTGCTGGTGGCATCCGGGGAAGTTGAGGTGCAAATTTTCTCAACAGCAGAGGTGGAAAATGCCGACTGGCTGCGCCTGAGTTTAGCTTTGCTGCACGAGTATTTCTGCTGCTGCTTGAACTTGCTGGTTTCCCAGCAAAAAGCAGAGGAATTCCGGCGCTTTCAGGAACGAGAACAGCTAAACCGCCAAGTAACTCAGACAGCTTTGGGAGAGTTAACCGAGGTGCTGCATCCCCGGAAAACTGCCTTGTCTGAGGAAGGAACGCCGCTGTTAATCGCTGCTGGGGCTGTAGGTAAGGCACAAGGGATAACAGTCAATCCCCCGGCGGGCTCCGAAGATTTCAGCCGAGTTAAAGATCCGATGGAGGCGATCGCGCGATCGTCCCAATTTCGCACCCGCCGCGTGCTGCTGGTTGGAGATTGGTGGCGGCAGAACTGCGGCCCACTTTTGGCTTATACAAAGTCCGACGAGCGACCAGTAGCTTTGTTGCCCGGTAAGGGATCTCGTTATACTTTGTTCGATCCGATCGAGCGCAGTCGCCAACGGGTAACTAAAGCAGTAGCCCAAGAGTTGTCGCCAGAAACTCTCATGTTTTACCGACCCCTGCCGCTATTAGTTCGCAACGCTGCGGAACTGTTTAGGTTCGGGACGAAGGGCTACGAAAAAGACATGATCGCTGCTTTCGGGCTAGGGATATTGGGAACGCTGCTGGGGATGGTGACGCCGCAAGCTACCTCGATTTTAGTCAATGATGCTATTCCTGACAGCGATCGTTTGTTACTGTGGCAGTTAGGGCTGGTATTGTTAGTTGCGGCGATCGGACGGGCTGTATTTAGCATGGCTCAAACAATTATGACGCTGCGGATCGAAAATGCTGCCAGCGGCACTCTCCAGCCGGCAGTTTGGGATCGATTGCTGAGATTAAAACCGGCGTTTTTTCGCAGCTATTCTTCTGGCGACTTGCTAACTCGCTTATTAGCAGTTAATCAAATTCGCGCCCAACTCAGCGGCGCGACGCAGCGAACACTTTTGAACGCGATATTTTCCCTGCTGAATTTGGGGCTGATGTTTATTTACAGCCTGCCGCTGGCTTTAGTCGGAATTGGTTTAACTTTGCTCGCGGTTATAGTAACAGTCACATCGAGCTTGCTCTTAATCCCAAAAGAGCGGAAGATGGAAACAGGAGAAGGCGACATTAACGGGCTGACAGTAGAACTGATCAACGGAGTATCAAAGCTGCGGGTAGCGGCTGCAGAAGGGCGAGCGTTTGCAGCTTGGGCGAAAAAATACAGCCAGCAAATCAAGCTAAGAACAGGAATTAAACGAATTGACGACAGCGTTTCTGTTTTTAACGAAGCGCTGCCATTAGTTAGTTCTATCCTGATGTTTTGGTTTGCAATTCAGTTCATGGAAAACCCTAAAACAGGAGGCGACGTACTGAACATGGGCACATTTCTCGCTTTTAATTCCGCCTTCGGCACCTTTCTTTCCGGCATCACAGACTTGAGCAATACCGTAACTGATATTTTAGGAATTGTACCGCTGTGGGAGCGAGCCAAACCGATCGTCCAGGGAATCCCGGAATCTGACCCGACAAAAGCCGATCCGGGGCGCTTAAAAGGTCAAATTACTGTCGATAGGGCGACTTTCCGCTACCGGGAGGACGGGCCCCCAATTTTAGATGATGTCAGCATCAATATTCAACCGGGGGAATTTATCGCGATCGTCGGGCCGTCGGGGAGTGGCAAATCAACATTATTTCGGCTGTTATTGGGATTTGAAATAGCACAAAGCGGCACTGTTTATTACGACAATCAAGATTTAGCAGGCCTCGACGTTCAAGCTGTGCGGCGGCAGTTAGGAGTAGTGCTGCAAAACGGCAGAATTAATGCCGGTTCGATGTTTGACAATATTACGTGCGGGGCGCTGGTAACGCAGGAGGAAGCTTGGGAAGCCGCGCAAATGGCCGGTTTAGCCGCCGATATCGAACAAATGCCGATGGGAATGCACACGGTTGTCAGCGAAGGCGGCACGAATCTTTCGGGAGGACAGCGGCAAAGATTGTTAATTGCCCGCGCGATGGTTGTCAAACCAAAGGTTATCCTGATGGATGAAGCTACGAGTGCTTTGGACAACCGCACGCAGGCGATCGTTACTGAGAGTTTAGACAAGTTGAATGTGACGCGAGTTGTCATCGCCCACCGCCTGAGTACGATTCGCAATGCCGATCGCATTTATGTAATTGAAGCCGGCCGTTTGGTAGAATTTGGTTCGTTTGATGAATTGGTAAAACAGGGAGGATTATTTGCTAGATTGGTGGCGAGGCAGATAGAGTAGGTATTCAACGTACAACCATTCTCAAGAACGGGCAAGATGCCCGTTCCACAAGAAATTCACTCTTTGTGGAGCGGGCATCTTGCCCGTTCATAAAAGCCTGATTAAAAATGGTGCAACATCTCCTTTACATCCGTTACATCCCGTACATTGCTCGTTGCCGGACTGCTTATTGTTTTGTTAGCAAATCTGGCAACCACAACAAAAGTAGCAATAGCAAGCAGAGGATAACTAAGCCAACGCTAAATATTGTAGCGTTACTCATATCGGGGGCTTGCTGCATGAGGTATAGTGGCTGTATTGTATCCATAATAAATTACAGGTATTTTCTAGGAACCTAGGCTTGAATTTTCGTCCTGTCAACTTAAAATTTATGCCACAGTCAGACAGGGAATTAATTCCCTGTCTCATAGCGAAAGTCCTCTCAAAGAGGACTGAATAATATTAGATTCGGTCGCTCGACCGCAATAAGATTCGATCGATCGTGCGGACAACAGTCCGCAAAATGCTGCGTACTGTTGTCCGGACTACAAACCTTTTTAGATCGCCCTCGAATCGACCGGATCTGATATAACTTATTAGTCCTCTTTGAGAGGACTTATGCTATGAGGCAGGGGTTTAAACCCCTGCCGGACTGCCGGACTGCGGGTGTAACGTTTTTAACTTGTGTTATGAACCCAAAAGTTCCAACATCTTCGTAGGGATTGTCAAGCGCAGTTTTGGAGGCGGTTGGTTGATTGTGAGAACAGGGATACCAGCAGCCCGAGCTTGATCGACAGCATCGGAACAGCCGCCCGCGATCGCCTCTAATTCCAATTCGTTCAATTCTTCAGCGCTTGAGTTTTCTTGTTGGGATTCGGACGGTACTTTTTGGAAAAATTTATTGTTGCTTTCCATTGATGTTTTCTCCTTGCACAATTAGTGCAATTTGTTTCCAAAAGCGATTGAACCAACTCCTAGGAAAGTTGCCTGCTATCCAACTTTTTTACCCGCAAATGCCTCATAATTTATCGGAGAGAAGCGGGGGATATTATGCCAATCTTGAAACATAAAACCCAAACCGCCTGCGAGCGCATCTAATTCCAATTCGTCCAATTCTTGATTAGTTGAATTTTCCGGTTCTGATTCTGCGATTTGGGACAACTCAGACGGTAATTCTTGCGAAAATTGATCGTTGCTTTCCATCAGATGTTTTCTCCTTAGATGTTTAAACTCAGGACAAGCGCGGTCGCTTCTAGTTACAAGCAGCTCATTTCCCGAAATAGGACTGCATGTAGTTAATCAGTTGCGTGGATATGCGGGGTTTCAGATAGTCCGGCACTGGGCCTTCGATTGTGAGAGTACGCATACCACCTGCGATCGCTTCGAGTTCCAAGTCGCTCAATTCTTTATTAATTGAGCTTTCTTGTTCTGCTGCTTTTTTTATGATACTTTCACTCGACATGGAAGTTACTCCTTGTTGATTTTTTACAGCTAGGCTCTGGCTGGCCTATGCGTAAATTTAGTTTATTAAATTCCTAGGCTAAATTAGCTAGCTAAAAGTAGAGTTGTGAACCTATAAAAACAACTTAGTTTGAACTAACCTTTAGTTGAGAAGATTACCTGAACTTTTGGCTAGGTATCGCAGATCGCATACAACTATATACTGGTAACAGTCTCTTGCAATGACTAAAGCCTGCGCCCCATTACTGAGTTTCTCCAAGCGATCGCCCCAACTCCCCAACGCCCCAACACAAATCCCTCACACCGCCGATTAAATGCTAAAAAGTTTAAACTCACACGGAGCCTTGACTCATGACCCACTTTTGCCTCCTTTGTCCGGCATCCACCGGCCACCTCAACCCCATGACAACATTAGGCTGCGAACTGCTTCGCCGAGGCCATCGAGTCACCGTATTTAACCTCCTCGATGCTAAAACCACCACCTTAGCCAGTGGCTTAGAATTCCAGCCATTAGCTGAAGATGAATTTCCCGCAGGCTCAATGGCAGAAGGCTTGGGCCAACTGGGGAAACTCAGCGGAATCAAAGCCTTTCGATATACTATCAAAACATTCACCCAAATTTGGGCTGCTCTTCTGACAGAGGCTCCAACTGCCATTCAAAAAGCCGGTGTAGAAGCTTTACTCGTAGACCAACTTTCATTTGAAGGAGGAACAATTGCAGAATTTCTCAACCTTCCTTTCATCACAGTGTGCAGTGCCTTGATGGTAAATCGAGACCCTAACATTCCTCCGTTTGGTACTCCGTGGCAATACAATCCAACTTTAGCAAACCGCCTACGCAATCAAGTCACCTATCAGTTACTAAATCTGGCTGTTAAACCAATTCGAGATGTTATTGCCCAATATCGCCAAGAGTGGAAATTACCTCTGTACTCTAACCCGAATGATGGTTACTCGAAATTAGCTCAAATCACTCAACAACCCGCTGAATTTGAGTTTCCCAGACAAAATTTACCCCCGCATTTCCATTTCACTGGCCCTTATCATAATCCAGAGACACGCAAACCAGTACCTTTTCCTTTTGAACAATTAACTGGGAAACCATTGATTTATGCCTCAATGGGAACTATTCAAAATCGCTTGCTGGATGTTTTTCAAACCATTGCCTCTGCGTGTGAAGGATTAGACGCTCAATTGGTGATTTCTCTGGGAGGTGGCGCGAGTCCCGAATCCTTGCCACAATTGCCGGGAAATCCGATCGTGGTTGGCTATGCACCGCAATTAGAATTGCTGCAAAAAGCTGCTCTGACGATTACTCACGCCGGGATGAATACGACTTTGGAATCTTTGAGCAATGGAGTACCGATGGTGGCAATTCCTGTGGCGAATGACCAGCCGGGAGTGGCAGCGCGGATTGCTTATACGGGTGTTGGCGAAGTGGTTGCTTTGAAGGAATTGAGCGTTTCTAAAGTACGATCGGCAATTGTGAAAGTCCTCACCCAAGAGTCGTATAAACAAAGGGCGATCGAGATGCAAGGGGCGATCGGGCGATCGGGCGGAGTCAAGCGCGCCGCTGACATTATCGAACAAGCTGTATTGACTGGGAAGCCTGTCTTGGCTTCTAAAATCTAAAATCTCAGATGTGGAGTCAAATCTAAAATCTAAAATCTAAAATCTAAAATCCACTGATGGCTCACGCACCTCTGGTGTGAGGAGCAAATTTATGCTATGTTCTACTGCAAAGTTGACAGCGGTATGAATATGCTGACTCTTCCGGGCGTTGAAATCACAGAGCTCATCTACGAAAGCGCAAACTCCCTGGTTTACCGAGCATTCCGACAACCCGACAGTCTCCCCGTTGTCCTCAAAATCCTCAAAGAAAATTATCCCACGCCCCAAGAACTCGCCCGCTATCGCACAGAGTATAAAATTACACAATCTCTGAATCTGAGTGGCTGTATAAAAGCCTATGATTTGCAGCCATATCAAAACACGCTGGTGATGTTTGTCGAGGATTTTGGTGGCGAAGCCTTGAAAATTTGGATGCAGCAGCAAAAATTTAGTATTGCAGAATTCTTGCGAATTGCGATCGCAACCACAGAAAGTTTACAACAAATTCACAGCGCCAACATCATTCACAAAGACATTAACCCTTCAAATATTGTCTTCAATCCAGCTAGCGGAGAACTCAAAATCATCGACTTTGGGATTTCGACGCAGTTGACGCGGGAGAATAACACCCTAAAAAATCCCAACATTTTAGAGGGAACTCTTGCTTATATGTCGCCGGAACAAACCGGCAGAATGAATAGAAGTTTAGATTACCGCACAGATTTTTATTCCCTGGGCGCTACCTTTTACGAACTGCTGACATACCAACTGCCTTTTGACACCCATGATGTGCTGGAATTAGTACACAGTCATCTCGCTAAACAGCCCTTGTCTCCATCTCAGGTGAATCCTGAAATTCCGCAAATTATTTCCGATATTGTCATGAAGTTGATGGCAAAAAACGCTGAGGAGCGCTATCAAAGTGCGATCGGAATAAAAGCGGATTTAGAAGAATGTTTAAATCAACTGCACAGCCATAACAATATATCAGTTTTTACCCTAGGGAGTCAAGATATTTCTAACCGTTTTCAAATTCCACAAAAACTTTATGGCAGAGAGCGAGAAATTGATAGCTTACTGACAGCTTTTGCACAAGTCAGCCAACAAGGCAAAGATGTCTGTGCCACAAGTTCACTGATGCTGATTTCGGGATATTCGGGTATCGGCAAATCAGCTTTGGTGCAAGAATTATACAAGCCGATTACTCAACAGCGCGGTTATTTTATATCCGGCAAATTTGACCAATATCAGCGCAACATTCCCTACAGCGCAATTGTCAGCGCTTTTCAGGATTTAGCCAAACAACTGTTAACAGAAAGCGAAGTGCAACTTAAAGAATGGCGGGAAAAATTATTAGACGCATTGGGAATCAACGCTCAAGTCATTATTGACGTAATTCCCGAAATTGAATTAATTATCGGCAAGCAACCCGCGCCGCCAGAATTGGGTGCTGCAGAAGCGGAAAACCGCTTTAATTTTGTGTTTCAAAACTTCATTAAAGTTTTTACTAAACCCGAACATCCTCTGACAATATTTATCGATGATTTGCAGTGGGCTGACGGGGCATCTCTGAAACTGATGCAACTGCTGCTCGGCGCTTCGTCAACGGGACTGTTTTTAATTGGGGCCTATCGGGATAACGAAGTTTCTGCGGCTCATCCGTTAATGCTAACGATTGCAGAGATTATCAAAACAGGGGCAAATGTCGATCGCATTTTCCTGTCACCTTTGGATTTAGCCTCTGTTACTCAACTAATTTCCGATGCCCTGAATTGTCAGGAAGCAAGAGTCAACTCCCTTGCGGAGTTAGTCTTTTTCAAAACGGGTGGGAATCCTTTCTTTATGAATGAATTTCTCAAATCGCTTTATACAGAAGGGCTATTACAATTCGACTTTACCCCCAGGGCTGTTTCATTCTCACAAAAACCAGGGTTTTGTAGGGGCAGTGCCCCCGTGCCCCCCCAGCCGATAGACGAGGGCGATTCCCTACAGGATAGCTTCGCCGCGCGTGGGGAGATTGCCCCTACAGGGCTTTCAGATATTGTGGCAACCACGGGGGGATTGCCCCTACAAGAGAATGAAACAGACCAGTCTTGCCAAGAGGGGAGCCAGGGGAGTTGGCAGTGGGATTTAGATAAAATTCAAGCGAGAAATTTCACTGATAATGTTGTCGAATTGATGGCTGGCAAAATTAAACAACTGTCACAGAATACGCAGGAAACGTTAAAAATAGCAGCCTGCATTGGCAATCAATTCGATTTGAAAACCCTCGCCTCACTTTGCGAAAAATCTGTGGGACAAACGGCGGATGAGTTGTACGCAGCCGTTGCTGAAAATTTAGTCGTGTTGCTGGGGAACATGGGAGATGTGGAATTAGAAATTGCAGGGAAATTACCCAAGTCCCAATTCCTAGAACTCAAATTTGTCCATGACAGAATTCAGCAAGCGGCGTATTCGCTAATTCCCGAACAGGATAAGCCGATTTTGCATCAAAGAATTGGGAGATTTTTGCTGCAAAATAGCCTCGTAGATGACAGTACAAATGCCTATCATACAGAAGAAAAAATCTTTGAAATTGTCAATCAACTAAATTTTGGTTGCGATCTAATTTCCCATCAGCGAGAAAGAGATGAACTGGCTCAGTTAAACCTGATAGCAGGTCAAAAGGCTAAAGCATCAACTGCTTATGAAGCAGCGTTTGAGCATTTTAATGTTGGCCTAAAAATGTTGAGTGCAGATAGTTGGCAAAATTCCTATAACTTAACTTTGTGCCTTTATGAAGAAGCAGTAGAGACAGCCTATCTAACAGGTAATTTCATCATAATGAATAAGTTATCAGAGATTGCATTACAATCTACAGTAATAGTAATTTCAAAAGCAAAAATTTACGATGTGATTATTCAAGCTCATATGTCTCAAGGAAACTTTAAAGAAGGAGTGCAAACAGGTTTATTTTTTCTTAAGTTGTTAGGAATTGATTTGCCAGAACAGCCAAAAGTTGAGGATATTAAAAAGGGCTTTGAAGAAACAACTACCCTGTTAAAGGGACGAAAAATAAAAGAATTATTTGAGTGGCCTGAAATGACGCAACCAGAAGCTCGAACCGCTTTATTTATTTGTTCAAGAATGATAGGTACTACCTATTTAACTAATCGTGATTTAATGACACTAATTGTTTTAGCTAATGTCAATTTATCCATCAAATACGGAAATTCAATCTGGTCTGCTTTTGCTTATGCAGCCTACGGCGTTGTTTTGTGTGGAATTGTTGTAGATATTGAGGCAGGTTATGAATTCTCTCAACTAGCCTTAAAGTTAATAGAACGCTTTAATGCTCGCCAAGTTAAGGCTAGAGTTTTAGATGCTTTTGGCAATCACATTATACATTGGAAAAAGCATCTAAAAGAAAGTAGAGAAATTTTACTTGAAGCTTATTATAGTGCAGTGGAAACAGGAGATTTTGAATTTATTGGTTATGCTTTATTCGATCGCTGCTTTAATTCATATTCAATGGGTTATGAACTTGTGGCACTAGAACAGGAAATAATAAATTATTGTGAAATTCTTAGCAAAGCTCGACAAAAAAGTAGCTTTAATTGGGTATTAATGTATTTACAAATTGTTCGTAATTTACAAAAAAAACATAAGAATACTCTTGATTTAAATAGTGATAATTACAATGAAAATGAATTTTTATCTATACATCAAGCTACTCAAGATAAACAAGGTTTAGGTTTATTTTATTTAAATAAATTAATTTTATACTATTTATTTGATGAAGCTCATCAGGCAGCAGATAATGCAGTAACTGCAGAACAGTATTTAATTGGTATGACAGGAATGGTTGCTGTCCCTGTTTTTTATTTTTATGACTCTCTCGCGCATTTAACTATATTTAATAAATCTTCAAACTCGGAACGAAATGCTATACTAAATCGCGTGAATAGCAGCCAAGAGAAAATGCGTACCTGGGCGCATCATGCTCCGATGAATCACTTGCATAAATTTTATTTAGTAGAGGCACTTCGGAGTGAAGTTTTGGGTCAAGTTGTGGAAGCAATCGACTATTACGATCGCGCCATCTCCCTCGCCAAAGAAAACGAGTACATCCACGAAGCCGCTCTCGCTTATGAACTTGCTGCCAAGTTCTATTTATCCAGGGGGAAAGAATTAACAGCCAAAGCTTATATGCAGGAATCCTGTTACTGCTATCAACTCTGGGGTGCGGCGGCTAAAGTTAAAGATTTAGAAACGCGATATCCGCAATTATTTACGATCGATCGACCTGTAAGTAAAAAAAGTTCAACTACATCTACTACGAACAGCCGTTCTAGTTCTTCCTTGGATATCGCTACAGTCATGAAAGCTTCTGAAGCAATTGCTGGGGAAATTGTACAGGATAAATTACTGTCCAGATTGATGAAAATTTTGATTGAAAATGTCGGGGCTCAAAAAGGGTATTTACTTTTAGAAAGTCAAGGCAAATTGCTGATTGAAGCTGAAGGTGCAGTGAACGACGAACGGATAACGGTGTTGCAATCTGAACCAGTTGAAAATTGCCAGAAATTTTCCGAAACAATTATCAATTATGTCGCCCGAACAAAAGAAAATGTGGTTTTAAATAATGCCCCTCGTGAAGGCAATTTTACGAATGATTCTTACATCAAAGCTCGTCAGCCCAAATCTATTTTGTGTGCTGCTTTGATGAATCAAGGTCAACTGGCTGCTATTGTTTATCTCGAAAATAACCTCACGACACAAGCTTTTACTCCCGAACGTTTAGAAGTTTTGCAATTGTTATCGGGACAAGCGGCGATCGCACTTACCAATGCTAAACTCTACGCGGAAGTAAAAGAACGCGAAAATCGGCTTACTCAATTTATCAATGCGATGCCGATTGGAGTAACAGTAATTGACAGCGCCGGACAAATTTCCTACGCAAATCCTACAGCTTCCCAACTCAGCGGCATCAATTATATACCCGAATTAAATGCCGCTCAATTTGCCGAAATCGGTCAAGCGTATTTAGCAGGAACTAATGAGTTATATCCCACTGCACAAATGCCAATCGTGCGTTCTTTGACGGGTGAAACTGTCAAAGTAGATGATATCGAGTTCCACCGACCTGATAAAATTGTTTCCTTGGAAGTTTCCAGCACTCCAATTGTTGACGAAACAGGTAAAATTAATTATGCGATCGCCACATTTCAAGACATCACCGATCGCAAACAAGCAGAAAAAGTTTTAGCTGATTACAACCGCACTTTAGAACAGCAAGTGAGCGATCGCACTCTCGAACTCCAGCGAGAAATTATCGAGCGACAACGAGCCGAACACGCAGCACAAGAAGCCAACCGAGCAAAAAGCACATTCCTCGCAAATATGAGCCATGAATTGCGGACTCCCCTCAATGCAATTCTGGGTTTTTCCCAACTGTTGAATCGCGGTTCTAACCTATTGCAGGAACAGCAAGAACACCTGGATATTATCACCCGCAGCGGAGAACATTTGCTCGGACTGATTAACCAAGTATTAGATTTATCCAAAATAGAAGCGGGGCGCACGACTCTCAACCCGACAAATTTTGACCTCCACCGCCTACTGGACGACATCGAAAATATGTTCCAACTGCCGGCAGAAAATAAGGGATTGCAGTTCTTAGTCGAGCGGATGTCAGACCTTCCCCAATATGTGCAAACTGATGAAATTAAATTGCGCCAAATCTTGATTAACTTGATTTCTAACGCGATTAAATTCACATCGGAAGGTGGCATTTATGTGAAAATTAAAAATCAGGATCTTGCTCAGGAAATCTGCTTTGAGATAGAAGACACGGGAGAGGGAATTGATGGCAGTGAATTAGACAAGCTTTTTGAAGCTTTTGTGCAAACTAAAACTGGAGAAGAATCGCAACAAGGAACAGGATTAGGTTTAACGATCGCACGTTCTTTTGTGCAGTTAATGGGAGGTGAAATGACAGTGAGTTCTCGTGCGGGAGGCGGTACTATCTTCAAATTTGACATTAAATTTAATGCAGTTGAAAGTACCGATCGCCAACGGGAACAGCCAACTAGACGAGTTATTGCGATCGCACCCAATCAACCCCGCTATCGAATTCTCATTGCAGACGACGCTTTTGACAACCGGCAACTGCTGGTTAAACTGCTTTCCGCGATCGGTTTAGAAGTCTACGAAGCCAAAAATGGGAGAGAAGCAATAGAAAAGTGGGAGCAATATTCGCCGCACTTAATCTTTATGGATATGCGGATGCCGGTGATGGATGGGTATGAAGCAACCAAACAAATTAAAGCCAAAGCATCCTCAAGATCCTCCCTTGTTAACGGCGGCGGGGGTGTCGAAAGTCAAGCAACAGCAATTATTGCTATAACAGCAAGTAGTTTTGAGGAAGAGAAAGCTCTTATCCTCTCTACCGGGTGCGAGGATTTTATTTGCAAACCATTTAGAGAAGCAAACATATTTGATGCTCTGCACAAACATATCGGAGTGCAATTCGTTTTTGAAGAACTAAATGCTGCGCCCAGTTTCACAGAAAATGAAGTAAATGTATTGACAAAAACAGCTTTTTCTGAAC
Organism: Microcoleus sp. K1-B1; assembly: GCF_036704705.1. Taxonomy (NCBI): domain Bacteria; kingdom Bacillati; phylum Cyanobacteriota; class Cyanophyceae; order Oscillatoriales; family Microcoleaceae; genus Microcoleus; species Microcoleus sp. K1-B1. Next base: position 51,861 of record NZ_JAUBSH010000007.1, read on the forward strand.
TGCCTACTGAGTTAGTAGCCAATCTCCAGCAAGCCATTAGCAACCTCGATGTGGAACAGATGCAAACAGTCATCAATCAAATTCGCGAAATCAATCAGCCCTTAGCTAGGGCGATCGCAGCTTGCATTAAAAATTTTCAGTACGAACAGTTGCTAAATGTAATACACACATTGAGGGATGAGACATGAACAAAAACCTCAGTTTTAGCTGCCAAGAAAGTATTTTAGTTATTGATGATTGTCCTGAGAACTTAAAACTTTTAAGCGGGATACTATCGGCTGCTGGGTATAAAGTTCACCTGGCTCCCAGTGGGAAATTAGCTCTTAATTTTATCAATACCAACTTACCAGACTTAATTTTACTGGATATTATGATGCCTCACATGGATGGCTACGAAATCTGCAAGCAGCTAAAATCTACTCCCAAAACTCAAAATATTCCCATAATTTTTATCAGCGCTTTGCAAGAAATTTTTGATAAAGTAAACGCATTTTCTGTGGGCGGAATAGACTACATTACCAAACCTTTTCAACAACAAGAAGTTTTAGTTCGCGTCGAAAATCAATTGCGTCTGAGTAGGATATCTAAACAACTTATAGACCAAAATATTCTCGAAGAGCGCAACCGCATGGCGCGGGAAATTCACGACACTTTAGCGCAAACTTTTGCAGGCATTATCATACATTTGGGAGCCGCACAACGGGTAATACCCACAAATCCAGAACAAGCACAAGTACACATGAAAACAGTCTGCGAACTGGCTCGTTCTGGACTTGCTGAAGCACGGCGATCCGTAGAATCTTTGCGCCCGCAACTGTTAGAGGATGGCGATTTGTATAGCGCTCTCAACAAAATTGCTAAACAAATGTCATCAGATACTGATACTCGCACTATTGTTGAAGTGGTTGGCACGGCATATTCGCTACCATTAGAGGTAGAAAATAACCTGTTGCGGATCGGGCAGGAAGCATTAACAAATGCTTTCAAATATGCCAAAGCTACGTCGATAAAAATTGAGTTAGTATACGAAACATCCAACTTTTTTTTGCGGGTGCAAGACAACGGAGAGGGATTTAATACGGAAAGTATCGGTTTGAGCAATGGCTTTGGTTTATTGGGAATGAGAGAACGCGCCGATCGCATTAACGCGCAGCTAACTGTAAACAGCCACCCTGGAAACGGAACAGAAGTTATAGTTTCAGTTAATCGACAGTAAAGTAAGGTAGATATTTCGCACCATACATAGTAAGTTTGTAGTGATAAATTCAGTTTTTTTAATAAAATTAACAGGGTCAACATGATTAACCAATCAAACATTATTCGCGTTTTAATTGCAGACGATCATTATATTGTGCGGCAAGGTTTAGTGGCGCTGCTGAATCAGGAATCAGATGTTAAAGTTGTGGCGCAAGCAAGCAACGGGCAAGAAGCTGTTACAATGTTTCGCGAATATCAGCCCGATGTCACCCTTATGGATATGCGGATGCCCCAAATGGATGGAGTCGCCGCCATTGCTGCGATTTGTGCGGAGTTTCCCAGCGCCCGGATTGTGGTGCTGACGACTTATGACGGCGATGAAAACATCTATCGCGGATTGCAAGCTGGTGCTAAGGGCTATCTGCTGAAGGATGCGGAACCAGAGGAGCTCTTAGCAGCAATTCGGGCGGTTTTTGAGGGTAAAAAGTACATTCCGCTGGCAGTGGGTGTTAAGTTAGCCGATCGCCTGAGTGGACCTGAATTGAGCGATCGCGAATTAGAAGTTCTCCGCCTCATAGTCGCTGGTAAAAGCAACAGCGAGATTAGTGAAGTTCTGCACATCAGCGAAAGTACCGTCAAGTTTCACATCAACAATATTTTGAGCAAAATGGGAGTTAGCGATCGCACGCAGGCCGCGATTTCCGCATTAAAACGGGGGATTGTCAGCCTGTAGTTTAATTATAAGTATTTTTACTGAGAAATATGACTATTATGACGGCAAATAATGATAAATAAGACCTTAAGTTTTACGCCAAAACTTTTTAGTAAGGCTAAGCTGGAGCTCCTAGGACAAATTAGCCCTGCTCAAAAAAAATGCTTTATTCATTTTTGTCCAAATCTCAAGTCAAAGTCCGCTTTTTAAAACAGTTTGCAGCCGCTGTTTCGGCGTCTTTAGCACTTAGTGCAACAACCAGTTTGAAACCCTCGCCGGTATTAGCAGCTAGCAATATCCCCCCCGCAAATCAAACCTCGACTCAGTTAGTCGCAAAACCTGATTCTAGCTTGCAGTTAGGGCAGTTACGCAGCACTGTTCCGGTGCAGACAATGCAGCTCGATCCGGGCGGATTTATCCCGATCGCGATCGGCGGTATGATAATTATTCTGGTGCTGCCGCTATTTTTTGGCGGATTGGTAGTAATTGGCGATCGGGAAGTGGGCATTGTCAGTAAAAAGTTTAGCTTCGGCGGCAAGTCTTTACCGCCCGGAGATTTAATTGCCTTAAACGGAGAAGCGGGATATCAAGCTGATACTTTGCCCCCCGGTTGGCACTGGGGTTATTGGCCTTTGCAGTACAACGTTCGCAAAGAGTCTCTGACTGTAGTTCCCCAAGGTGAAATTGCTTTAATTATCGCCGCCGCCGGCGAGTCGATTCCGCCGCAGCGCATCCTGGGCAAAATCACAGAATGCGACAATTTTCAAGATGCTCGCAAATTCCTTAAAGGTGGCGGGGAAAAAGGTCGCCAACTCGGCATCCTGACGGGCGGCAGCTATCGGATCAATACGGCATTATTTACGGTAATTACAGCAGCTAATGCTCCCAAACACGGGATGACAGCGGAACAGTTGAAACTCTACAAAATTGCTCCCGATAAAGTGGGAGTCGTCACAACTTATGACGGCGTTCCGATCCAAGATGGCGAAATTGCCGGCCCGATTATCCCGAATCACGACAACTTCCAAAACGCCCAGAAATTTATCAGCGGCGGCGGGCGGCGCGGCTTGCAGGAACAGGTTTTGCTTTCGGGTTCTTGGAATTTAAATCCTTGGTTTGTCGGGGTGGAACAAGTGCCGATGACGGAAATCCCGATCGGCTATGTCGGCGCGGTGATTTCCTATGTCGGCAAAACCTCGGAAGATGTGAGCGGTGCTGCTTTCACTCACGGAAATTTAGTAAATGTCGGCAATAAAGGGGTTTGGGTGACACCTCTTTATCCGGGGAAACATCCGCTGAACACTCGCATTTTGAAAGTAGAGTTAGTCCCGACTACTAATATAGTATTGAATTGGTCTGGTAAAACAGAACGGCACAGTTATGATTCTAAACTTTCGTCTTTAACCGTGCGTTCTCAAGACGGTTTTGCCTTTGATTTAGAAGTAGCTCAGATTATTCACGTTGGAGCCTTGGATGCTCCGAAAGTTATTTCTCGCGTCGGTTCCATGCAGAACTTAGTTGACCATGTTTTGCAGCCGACAATTGGGAATTATTTCCGCAATTCGGCTCAAGCTTATTCTGTATTAGATTTTCTCTCGGCAAGAAGCGGCAGACAAGCGGAAGCTGCCGAGTATATCAAAGCAGCTTTGCGTACCTACGACGTGCAGGCAATTGATACTTTAATCGGGGATATTTTGCCGCCTGCAGAGTTGATGCAAACTCAAACAGATCGCAAAATTGCTGAGGAACAGTGCAAGACTTATGAGGTGCAGCAATTAGCACAAACTCAGCGGCAACAATTGGTGCGGGAAACGGCGCTGGCTGAGATTCAACAAGAGATGGTGAAATCGGAACAAGGCGTGAAGATTTCTGAGTTGAAAGCGAATTCTCAGGTGAAACAAGCTCAAGGCGAAGCTGAGTCGATTCGGGTGAAGGGAAATGCTCAAGCTGAAGCTTATCGCGCGGGTGTTGTGGCTTTGGGAGGTTCGGGTTATACGGCTTTGCAGTTAATGCAAATTATAGGCGATCGCAATGTGCGAGTTGTGCCGGATGTTGCGGTAACAGGCAACGGTAGCGGTGGCGGTTTGGTTGATGGTTTGCTGGGAATGATGATGTGGAATCAAACGAGCAAAAATGGAGAAAATGGCGGGGAGTTACCTGTAGTTAACCTACAGAAATCGCAACCTGCGGCCAAGTTATCAGTAGCCCAGGCGAATTCTGTTAAGCCGTCAGCATCTCGCGCTAATTCCCCCGTTGGGAATTCTGAGTCTGATATTGATGCGCGGTTTGATGAATTGCCGTTTCGATCTTTTAGTTAGGTAGTTTTTGGCAAGTTAAATGATGGTATTTCATCATTCGTAGGGTGCGACCGGGCGCACCTTACACCGGATTTAGTCTCTTCTCTTTCAGTCCGCCCAGGCGGACTAAAGTTTGTGTAGACGCGAATTCTATTTGCTCCCAATGAATCTCTCTCTCAGTTGTGGCAAATCGCAGTACAATCGATCGATATTGCATCCGAGGAATCTCCCCATGTCAGAACAGTTTTCCACTGAGATTAGCGATCGCATCTGCACTCACATGAACGAAGACCACGCTAGCGCTGTCGTGCTTTACGCTCAAGCATTTGGCGGCAAACCAGAGGCTACAGAAGCTCAAATGCTCGCTATTGATGCCAACGGCATGGATTTAACCGCTAAAGTCAACGACGAAACAGTGCCTGTCAGAGTAAATTTCGATCGCACTTTAAAAGATGCCGAAGATGCTCACCACACTCTCATTGAAATGGTGAAACAAGCTCGAAAAGTTGCTAAGTAGTCAATTGCTTACTAGGCTGTTATAATTTTAACGTTTGCAGTACGGAATTTAGTCCGCTTAAATAGTTGTTAAGGACTAACCTCCTTACTACAAACCTTTAGTTTGATTAAATCATTTTAACGACTAAAATCCTGACTGCAAACAAAATATTTAATAAAGTTTAATTCTTCTCTAAACTATTCACTAAAATGACAGAAAACAACCCAAACAACAAAGAATTAGATGCCGTCAATGGCAGTAAAAATAACCATTTCGAGGCACTGGTAAAGCGACTAGATTTGATGATTCGCGCCCGCTATTCGCTGCTGTACATTGTTGGCGCGGAGGAGGAACCGGTCGAAGCCGTAATTGCCCAAGTAGCGCTGCAAGTAACTCCCGCGCGCCGGGTATTGTTCTGGGATCTTGTGCGCGGGTGGGAGGATAACGGTTCTGGGAAAGGTTCGGTAATGGCGGCGCTCGATCGCGTCAGCAAAACTGCTGTTGAAGAATATACCATATTTGTACTGCGGGATTTGCACCCAATTTTGAAATATCCATACAGCGAAAAAAGCGCGGCGGTAGTGCGGGAATTGCGGAATTTAACGCGGGAATTGAAGCGCAGCAAAAAAACTATAGTTCTTACTTCTCACACGCTGGAATTGCCGGAGGAATTGAAAGAAGAAGTCACAGTAATTGATTTTCCTTTGCCCAACGTGCAAGAAATCGACAGTTTAATTTCCCACGTTGTCGAAAAGCCGCAACAGTTGCAAGTTAGCGGTTTAGGAAGGGAACAGTTGGTTAAAGCTTGTCAGGGTTTGAGTCGCGCTAGAATCGGGCGGGTTTTGGCTAAAGCTTTGGCCGCCAAACAGCAAATTAATGAGTCAGATATTGACGGAGTTTTGGAGGAAAAACAGCAAGCAATTCGCCAAACGGGCATTTTGGAGTTTTTTAACTCGAGAGAATCCCTGAAAAGTGTGGGCGGCTTGGAGAATTTGAAACAGTGGGTAAAGATGCGGCAAGATGCTTTTACTGACGAAGCGCGTCGCTACGGGATACCGAATCCGAAAGGCGTTTTGTTAGTAGGAATTCAAGGTACTGGCAAATCTTTATCTGCGAAAACTATTGCTTGCGAATGGCGTTTGCCGCTGCTACGATTGGATACTGGGAGATTGTTTGGCGGCGTGGTCGGGGAAAGCGAAAGTCGCGTCAGGCAAATGATACAATTAGCAGAGGCGATCGCACCTTGCGTTTTGTGGATCGATGAAATAGATAAAGCCTTCGGCAACATTATCAGCGGCAGCGACGGCGATTCGGGAACTTCGCGCCGGGTATTCGGCAGTTTGATTACTTGGATGCAGGAAAAAACCAGCCCGGTGTTTATTGTCGCAACTGCAAATAACGTCAGAATTTTGCCGGCAGAGTTGCTGAGAAAAGGCAGGTTTGATGAAATTTTCTTTTTAAATTTGCCTTCAGAATCGGAACGGCAAGATATCTTTAAAGTGCATTTGCAGCGTTTGCGGCCGACTAGATTGCGCGAGTTTGATTTGGGGATTTTGGCGAAGTGCGCTGAGAATTTTAGCGGTGCAGAAATCGAACAAGTCGTAATAGATGGGTTGTATCGGGCCTTTGGAACGTTTGTCAACGGACAGCGCCGGGATTTGATGACGGAGGATATTTTGAGGTCGATCGAGGATACTGTACCTTTAGCTGCGATCGCGCGATCGCAAATTGAAGATTTGAAACGGTGGGCGGCGGAAGCGGGCGCGAGAACAGCTTCTAACGATACTCACTTAATTGATGAATTGAAACGCTACAGCCAGCGGCGAAGGGATGCGATCGACAATTAATCCCACTTGTATGGTGCGTCAGTTAAGGTTTAATTAATTCTCTGAAAAATCCCATCAGACGAACCTTCCTAATTGCATGGTGCGTCAATTCATGCCTGATTAATTATCCCAAATATCTCCCCTTATGACGCACCATACTACTACGAACCTAATTGAAAAATATCCGCAAAAATAGCATTTTTATCCACCATTCTCCCCGCATCCGGCGAATCGTAAACCACTAACAGCGAATTCTCCTCCCCCAAATATGGAAACAGGCTCAATCCCTCAGCATTGTCCGTACCAACCTTAAAAGGCAAGTCCAACAATACCTCCAAATCTCCCCCATCTTGCCCAGTAATACTGTCGCCCGATCGCCCTAAAATCCCCTTTAACCGAAAAACCCTCATCGCCCCAGATAAAGTCATCGTCGGCCCGGCTAAAACCATCAAATCTTCCCCATTCCAGCACAATTCTCGCACCCCCAAACCGTTCAAATCAACAAAATGTTTCTTGTACAATTTCCCTCCTTCCCCAATCGCCTTAAGCCTTAAAACTCCCAGTTCAGCATCTTCAACTTCTATTTCTAAAATTATCGCCCAGCCCCGCAGCACCGGCCCCCGCAAACCGAGCAAAATGCGATTTCCGCGCACCGCCAACCCTTCAATATCAAAGCCATTTTCTTTACTCGGAATCGGCACAGATAAATATAGACCGAGGTGGGTGTCATCTTTGAGCGCGTCTGTCAGCAAATTGCCTGTTTCTGTCCGCTGCAGGCATCCCACTGTCAGTTGAATTTCGGGATTGTCTGAATCGGGAATTGACTCGCACAAAATCCCGTCTTTCATAGGAATGCGCGCCAGTAAATAACGGTTGACCTCTGTCACAATTTGTGCTAATCTTTCAATGTCTTTGCCGGGGTCTTTGCCTTTAGCTTTTTTGCGTTTGGTGCTGTGAGAACCGACCACCCAAAGATAATCGTTGCTGAAATCCATTCCTTCAATATCGATTTCGGATTCTTCAGCTAGATCGATAAAATCTGCGATCGCAAATCTTTGATGTTCTCCAAAAATATGAGGCGCGACAGGCGACAAACGCTCGATCAAAGTCGTTTCATCGGAACCCAGCCACAAATAGCCATCGGGAGTTAAAGCAACAGCGGATAAGTCTGTAATAATATCAGCCGCTTCGCTGTTGAATTGCAGCAGCAGGCGACCGAGCAAAAAAGATTCTGGCATAATTATTAGCAGCAAAAGTATTGTTATGGTCAGTCATTATAGCTAAAGCTGCTTGAAACTGATATCTTGCCACAGGTGTAATAGTCTGTCGGCGAATTAATTTTCGGTATCAAAGCTTGCATTCAGTTAAAACTGAGATGTTGCATCATTCTCAATAAGGCTTTTATGGGCGGGCTAGAAGCCCAACCCCTACTCCCCACAAGAAAGAAAATTCATCTGTTGTGGAACAGGCATCTTGCCTGTTTATGATGGGCAGGATGCCCAACTCCTAATTCCCACAAGAAAATTTAATTTTTGTGGAACAGGCATCTTGCCTGTTCATGACAGAGGTGCAAGATTTGAGTTAAAACTGAGATTTTGCACCATTGTCAAGAACGGGCAAGATGCCCGTTCCACAAAGAATAGACCTATTGCAAAAATAATTAGGACGGGTTCTCCGGCTCATCCCACAATAAAAAATAACTCTTGTGGGATGGGCCGGAGAGCCCGTCCCATCAATTGAGGAAAAGGATTTTTGCAAGAGGTCTAATGAGTTTTCTTGTGGAACAGGCATCTTGCCTGTTCCTAAAAAAGTAATTGAGAATGGTGCAAGATCTCAGTTAAAACCGACTCAAAACTAAAACAGAAAATTAAAAAAAATATCCTCCTCAAGCCTCATAGCAAGAACTTCCGTTTTGAGATAAGGATTTTTAACCCCTAGCGGGCAAAACCGCAGTCGGCGGTAATTATTCAGCAAACCGAACCTCCACAGACGGATAACACCCTAATGGAAGCATTAACATCGCCGTTACGTTTCGTTACGATAAGGAGACAGAGAGAAAAACCTCTCATTCGTAAAATCAGAGGTAGCCATTATGAACGGTACATTTCGCGTCGGCAACCTGTTTGGGATTCCCTTCTTTGTCAACGCATCTTGGTTTTTAGTTCTGGGTTTAGTCACCTGGCAGTACGGCGGCGCATTAGCTGCCCTGTTTCCCACCTTGGGCCCCGTAGCGCCCTGGATGCTGGGATTATTCACAGCGTTACTGTTATTTGCTTCCGTCTTAGCCCACGAATTAGGACACAGTTGGGTAGCCATTAAACAGGGAATTGGCGTGAAATCGATTTCGCTATTTCTGTTTGGCGGACTGGCTAATTTAGAAAGAGAATCTAAAACCCCAGCCGAAGCATTTTGGGTAGCAATTGCAGGCCCGTTGGTCAGCTTATTTTTATCCGGTTTGTTAACAGCGATCGGCATCGGTGCTGGTCTCACAGGCCCCGCAGCCGCCATCGTCGGACTTTTAGCTTCCATCAACTTAGTTCTAGCCTTATTTAACTTAATTCCCGGTTTGCCCCTCGACGGCGGCAACATCCTCAAAGCGATCGTCTGGAAAATTACTGGCAACCCTTATAAAGGTGTAATTTTTGCTAGCCGCGTCGGTCAAATAATTGGTTGGATTGCCATTGCTACAGGCATATTCGGCAATATTTGGAATCTAGTAATCGGTTGGTTCTTACTGCAAAATGCCGGTCAATCTGCCCAATATGCCACAGTCCAAAATCAACTGGCAGGCCTGACAGCCGCAGATGCTGTTACCCCCGAAAGTCCGATCGTCTCCCAAGACTTGTCCCTCAGAGAATTTGCCAACAATTACGTTATCGGTAGCACTCATACCTGGCGCAGGTTCCTGGCAACAGATGATGCCGGACAATTGGTAGGGGCGATCGACCTTGATGACCTCAAAACCATTCCTACCGGACGCTGGCCCGAAGTTTTAGTCAAAGAACTCCTGAAGCCGATCGAGTTTTCCACAACCGTCAAACCAGAATTATCCCTCCTCGAAGTCGTCACCCTCCTAGAACAACTCAAAGTACAAGAACTCCCCGTCATTCGTGAAAACGGTGTCCTCGTCGGACTTGTAGAAAAAGCTGAAATCGCCCGCCTGCTACAAAGACGAGCCGAAGCGAACCCTGCTTAATCTCCTTAGATACTTGACAAATAATAGTTAACCCCCTCGATTTCCCTTTACCAAAAGGGCGATCGGGGGGGTTAACTCTAGCTTCAAAAAAGTCAACTCAAACACTCAATTATTCGCAGCAAATCAAGCATGATAATTATCAGAGTGTATAGACCTTTGAGCGAGGATTTTATGCCATCTCAGGACTATTGTCGCAGCAGCTAAAATAACTGTTCGGGGAGCATCTCTGCTGAGATGCTTCCTACAACAACTTTATAGGCAAGGTGAGTTTCGGCGCACCCGAAAGCTCAGCAATCTACATCTCAATTTCAGCAATCAAATCTAATATTTTTTGATAATCAAAATTATATAGATGATTCATCAGAACTTCCGCAAACACATCATTATCGCTGCCGATTTCCTCAATAATTGTGGCAATCAAGTCGAAGTCAGCCTCACGGACTGCCTGTTTTAGATTGCTCGTCCATTCTGGGGAAACTTTCGGCTTGGAGTCCAGCGTAAATATTGCAGCACTATCAGATATTTTTTCTTGTACCATACTTGAACTCGGCGATAAATCATTGACTTCAACATATTTATTGATAACTTCACCAGCACCCACTGCGGTAACAACTTGAATGTCAAACTTGAAGATAGTCCCTTGTCCCACTTCGCTATCGACGGTAATGTCGCCACCCATTAATCTTATGAACTCGCGGCTGATATTTAATCCTAAACCCGTACCTGTTTGAACTTGCTTTTCTGATGAAGTTTGCACCAATAATTCAAATATACTTTCTAATTTTTCCGGGGAAATACCAACTCCTGTATCGGCTACTTCAAAGGAAATAATAACTATTTCTTGATTATCCACATCGAAATCATCTTTTTCTGTCTGCTTAATTATTCCTGTTTTATTCGGCTCTACAGTAACTAAAACTGAACCGGAATGGGTAAATTTAACCGCATTGTCTAATAAATTAATTAGCACTTTTCGCAACTTAAAATCATCAGTTTCCACGTATTGGGGAACATCCGAAGAGCAGTCAATAATTAATTGCAATCCTTTATTTCTCGCCGGAATTTGAAACATATTTTGCACGTCCCCCAGCAAGCGGTACAAGTCAAAAAGTTTGGCGTTGAGTGTCATGCGCCCCGCTTCTATTTTAGATAAGTCTAAGACTTGATTGATCAGTTGCAGCAGGTGTTCTCCGCTGCGGCGAATAATTTTGATATTTTCTTTTTCGGGCAAAGTTAAATTAGTGCTGGGTTCCATTAATTGAGCGAAGCCGAGAATGGCGTTGAGGGGGGTTCGCAATTCGTGGCTCATGTTGGCGAGAAAGAGGCTTTTAGTTTTGTTGGCAGCTTCTGCGGCTTCTTTGGCTTGTTGGAGTTCTTGTTCTGCTTGTTTGCGATCGCTCATATCAATAATTATGCCGTGCCAGACAATATCTCCATTTTCGCGCAATTCGGGTCGAGAATAACCTTGTAGCCATTTGAGTTTTCCCGATGCTGTCACAATCCGCCACTCGTGGGAAAATGGTTCTAGATCGGTGGCACTTTTGACAATTGCCTCGAAGTGACTGGATCGATCGTCCGGGTACATTTGTTCGTAGAGTAAAGCAGAGTTGTTCTGGATTTCCTCCGGCTCTAATTCTTGAATTTCTCGGCACAGAGGGCTGATATATTCCATCTTGACTGAGCCGTCGGGATGCTGCACGAAGATGTAAAGCTCTCCCGGAACAGTGTTGGCTAATTTGTGAAACAGAGCTTCGCTTTTTTGCAAGGCTAATTGTGCTTGTTTGCGCTCGCCAATATCAATCCCAAATCCAAACAAGAAATCCAGGCTGCCACCTTCGTCGAGTACCGGTGTGCCGTGCCACTCGACTAACAAAGTCCGATCGTCCGAAGTGAGAATGCGATGTTCGTTAACCGTTTGCTCCCGCGCTGTTACGCCCGTAAAAATTGAATGTAATCCGGCTCGATCGCTTGGGGGTACAAATGTCGCTAAGTAATCTTTGCCTGCAACTTCTGTGGCAGTATAGCCCACAGCTTCCAGCATACTGTTATTCGCCAGCAGGATTTTACCCTCAGAGTCGATCGCCACAAAAAAAATCGGAGAATTTTCGATAATCTTTAAGTTAAAGTCGCGCTCTTGACGGATAATTTTTTCAGCTTGCTTGCGCTCCTCAATTTCGAGCTGCAAGCGGGCATTGATCGAGGCTAGCTCGCTCGTGCGATCGACTACTTGAATTTCCAGGGTACGGTTGTAGTCAGCCAATATTTGCTCTGCCTGTTTGCGAGCCGTAATATCTTTAAAAACAGTAAGAACATAAAGGATATTCCCCCCACCCTCAAACACCGGCAGTGCTCGCACTTCCAAACGAATATTTTTCCCGTCTCGGCGAATTTCCATATCTTCAGCAATCACCTCCAAGCCATTCAACGCCCGCACAAACGGCATTTGCTCGGCCGGGTACAGTTGATTAGTGCCTGTCCTATAAATTTGATAAGCTTGTGGTAGCTCTTGTGCGGTAGCATCGGGCATTTCTCCCCTCCCCAATATCTGCTCACCCGCCGAATTCATGAAAATAACTGCGCCACCCGGAGTCATCGCCGAGACTCCAACGGGCAAATTTTCTACCAGTTGGGCAAATTTTTCTTCACTTTCTGCCAAAGCTTGAAAAGACTGTTTCAGTTGAGCTGCCATCTCGTTGAAAGACTGCGCTAATTCGCCGACTTCCTCAAGCCTACTGACAGTAACAGCGCGATCGAACTCTCTGGCGGCAATATGTTTAGCTGCTTCGTTGAGCCGCAGCAGCGGCAGCGTTACCCACCTAGCTGTCAGCACTCCGGCAATTGTCGATAGCAGCAGCGCCGCCCAACAAAGTAAAATTGTAGTGCGCGTATTTTTGTTAATTTGCCCCATGAAATCGGATTCGGGAACTGCGATCGCAATCAGCCAGTTCAAACCGTAAACATCAGAAAACGGCAGCACTTCCACAAAATATTCCTGCCCGTCTCGGCTAAATTTCAGTTGCTGCCGCTGCTTAATGTCGCCAAAGCCCCCGAATTGCTCGTACAAATATTTAGCTGCGGTGCGAATGACAGGAGTTTGACTGTCTAAAACATTTAGCCGCTGCAGTTGCGGGTTTCCATAAATCTTTCTAAAGGGTGATTCTTGACTCGAACTGGCAACCAGCAAGCCCGATCGTTCGATCGCGAAAATTTGTCCCGTTTTGCTAAGCTTAATGCGATGCAGATATTGCTCAAGCTCCGAAAGCGAAAAGTCTACGGCACAAACTCCTAGCAATTTACCATTTCGATCGCGAATCGGTTGGCTGGTAGCAATAAAAACAGTCCCAGGATTAAAACCCGGATAAATGCTCGTCCAAATCGGTTTATTAGCTGCGACAGCTTCTTTGTACCAGGGGCGGAGACGGGCATTGTAGGTTCTGGGTTCTGCCTTTAATTTAGCGGTGCGAGTGCCTAGGCTGTCTGTAGCGTAGTAAATGCTGTGAAAGTTGCTAGACTTGTTCGCCACGACAATTTGCAAGCTGTTATCCGTGGGGTTGCGCCAAATTCCGAGATATTCTCCTGATTTTTCCGCACCGAGGGAAATCCACTGAATGCTTTTAAACGATCGCATTTGCTGCCAGAGGAACTTCTCTCCCCGAGGCTGTGGCTTTTCTAACTGTAAGTTTAATTCACCGCGCTCGATCGCTTCAGCGTTAAGTTGATTTACCCACTGGGTAGGTTCGAGAAAAGAAATCAGCTTTTCTTCAACTCTCTTTCCCGTCTCCGCGATCAATTTCTCGGCGAGCTCTTCGACTGCTTTGTCTCCGTTGCGAAAGGAAAGATACCCGACAATCCCAACTACGGCGACGATTTGCAGCACAAAAGAGGCTACTAGAAGGCGACGCAGGGAGATTTTTGTTTGGTGTTGAGAAGTTTTACTCGCGAATCGGGGCAACGGCATAGGCTGATGACTAATTGCTCCCTAACACTTTAACTGTTCCCGCCTGTAATTTCACGTAGGGGCGATCGAGGTGTTTCCTTGCCCTCAAAACCCCTCCCACACACACCAATCAGGAGCAAGCACGAGACTTATACAATTTTAGATTTTAGATTTTAGATTTTAGATTAAATAATTGGGGATGAATGAGGAAGCTCGTGCTTTGGAGTTTGCCGACAGTTACATTCTTTTTTTTAAATTTTAAACTGGTATTACGCACTCTTGGCCCAGAATACCTCCGCCATTTTCTTGCTTTGTTCGGTTTCGTAGCTCAACCTAACCTGCTTCTTGCCTGGAACCTCGACCATCGAAACTCAACATTCATCCGTTAAATCCACTATACAATCCCTTGGTGAACATCCATGCGTTACATCCGTTACATCTTGTACACTGCTCGTTGCCGAACTTCTCTTTAACAGCTACGCGGAAAATCCCCCGCTTGTCCACACGGATATAGCGAGGGTCGAGAATAGGTATTCTCGGAAACTATAAAGTAGTGGCAGTGGCTTTTGTCGAGCCATTGCCATCTATAGAAGCCATAGTGTTTTAGGCTCACAAAAAGATTTAAGAGCCAATTCTCTGCTTGCAGTCAATGCTTGAAGTCAAACCAACCAGTTCAAGCAAGAAGTCAAAGCAAGTTGTAAAAGCCTAGGATTCTTCTTCTTCTCGATCGATTTGGCGCAGGTGAATGTGCTTGCGTCCCAGAGAGATTTCAAATTCATCTCCCGGCTGGAGTTCCATCTGTTTGGTGTAGGCAGCTCCAATCAGTAAGTTGCCGTTAGATTGAACGCTAATCCGATAGCTGGCAGAGCGTCCGCCACGTCCATTGCCGTTTTGCTTCCCGTCTAGCTGAATGCCTTCTGCATCAATCAGCGCATTCAGGAATTTCATCATGTTGACCCGTTCTACGCCGTTCTTGGTAACGGTGTAGTAGCCACAGGCTCTAGCTTTTTCTTCCTTGGTAAGGTTCTCTAGGTCTTTGACCTTTTTGATCAGATCTTCGCCTTCAAGGGGTTCGATATTTTTCTTTTTAGCCATTTACTGAGTCCTGAAATATTCAACTGGTGTACGGATTTTTTCTCGGTTGGTTTTTGGTTTGACCAAGAAACTTTAGCTTTATAGCTGGTCGTAAAACTATATTACACCGATCGGCTCAATTGTTAACCACTATTATCTAAATATTTTTAACAACCTGCAGTCTTTCTTGAGGAGTAGCTGCAACCGGTGCGAGCAATCTCTAAACTCGGTAGCATAAGCTATCAGCTATCAGCTAGCTGAATATTTGCCCCGCTCTTAAAATCCCATGAAGTTAACCACACGCGGACACTACAGTGTCAAAGCATTACTGGATCTAAGTTTGCAACCTCGCTTTGGCCCGACATCGGTGAAATCGATAGCGAAGCGACAGGAGTTACCTGCTCCGTATCTAGAAAAATTGCTGATTGAAATGCGACGAGCCGGTTTAGTCCAATCTGTTCGGGGTTCCCAAGGAGGATATCAATTAGCCCGTCAGCCCGCTCAAATCTCTTTAGGACAAATCTTAGAGGCTGTAGGTGAAACTATTGAACCTTTACCTCGACATTTTCCCGACGCGACGCAAGCAGAGGACTGGGTAACATTCAGTTTGTGGAACCGATTGCACAAAAAACTTGCCGAAGCGCTGTACAGTATTTCCCTCGAAGACTTATACTATGATGTCCGCAGTTGGCAAGCGGCTCTTGGGGAAGAAACTAGCTTTATCATTTAAATGGTAAGTTCATTCATTCGATCGGCAGCAAGCACACATGGACGCAACACTTGTTACTTACTTTGGTGGCTGTCACTGCGGAGCTGTCCGCTTCCGTGTCGCCGTTGACAAACACGAAGCATCTGATTGCAACTGCTCTATCTGTAAAAAGAAGGGATTTTTGCACCTCATTGTGCCACCGGAACGTTTTACCTTGCTCAGTGGCGAAGATGTTTTGACAACCTATACATTTAATACAGGAACTGCTCAACATACTTTCTGCCGAATTTGCGGCATTCACTCGTTCTATCGCCCCCGATCGCATCCCGATCATTTCGATGTCAACGTCCGTTGTCTTGACTCAGATGCCATCGAACACTTTCAGATCCTACCCTTTGATGGTGTTAATTGGGAGCAGAACGTACACTTGCTCGGCGACTAAAGTAATCTCAGCAGTTATAGCAACCACGCCTGATGATGATGAGGTTTTGAATTGCTCAAAGCCTTGCCTTTATTGCTTCTTCGTTCTTCCTTCTACTATAAAATCGCAGCTCAAAAAATCAAAGTCCGCAAGGGTAGCAGGAGTTAAAATCTGCTCTATGGGGCGATGGCTCCTGCTCTGACAATCCAGGAAGATGCTTCGAGTCCCCGGATTCATCCGTGGAGCGAGAAAAAACCTCCTCGCTCCCCATCGCAAGTCCCCGGATCGATCGGTGGGGTCGCTTTCTTCAATTCTTTAATCTAAAATCTAAAATCTAAAATCGATTGACGGACTATCAAGTTTGACACAATATATAATGATGCCGGATGAATTTCCTGTTTTGATTTTAGCTGCGGTGTTGGATTATTCGATCGGCGATCCTTGGGGTTGGCCACATCCCGTGCAGGCGATGGGTTGGGCGATCGACCGTTATACTCGACTTGTCTTTAATATATGGAATAATCCCGCAGGCAAAATGCCTGAAGCAGAGGAGCGTCCCGCTGGCGAGCAGCACAAACTGCTGCTACGAGGTGCTGGTACAATACTAGCGATCGGGCTGATTGTAGGCAGTTATACTGTCAGTTGGTCGATCGTCCAAGCTGCTAGTTGGGTGCATCCTCTTTTAGGTATTGCCATACAGACCATTTTGCTGGCAAGCTGTTTTGCAGGTCGCAGTTTGAGGGCGGCAGCAGAGGATGTGCTAGCACCTTTAAATGTTGGAGATTTAGTCAAGGCGCGAGAAAGGTTGAGCCTTTACGTCGGCCGGGATACCGAAAACTTATCGGAGCCTGAAATTCTGCGAGCATTGTTAGAAACTGTAACCGAGAATGCAGTCGATGGCGTGACAGCACCGCTATTTTATGCCTTACTTGGGTTCGCTCTGCCGCATCTATTATTAAGTGTTACCGCGGCGCCGATCGATCCTAACTCGATGTGGGCGACTGCTATAGTCCCCTTGGCGATCGCTTACAAAGCAGCCAGCACATTAGATTCTACGATCGGCTACAAAGAAGCGCCATACACTGATTTAGGATGGTTTAGCGCCAAACTAGAAGACGTGCTGACGTGGATTCCTTGCCGCCTAACAGTGATTACTTTAGCCGTTATATCTGGCAAACCGATTTACATTTGGCAAATTTGTCAGAGAGATGCTGTTAAAGATGCCAGCCCCAATTCCGGTTGGAGCGAGTGCGTTTACGCCGCCATCTTGGGAGTACAACTAGGAGGTACTAATTCCTATCGCGGAGTTCTCAAACACAAACCGCTGTTAGGCGAGCCGGTTCACCCTATCACAGCGCCGCTAATTTGCCAAGCATTGCAATTAACTCGGTATTGCTTTCTGATTTGGTTGGGACTATCATTGCTTTTTTATACCTTATTATGTTTGAGCCGCTAACTGATGACCTCACCCGAACACTCCAGGAGGCATAAATAACGTATTTCTGTCATTGTTCGCCCGCTTGCAAGGAATCGCAGCATCTGCTTTTCATCCGTTCTGGGTAAGTCCTGCAGAAGACAGAGCTCAGCCACCGACAGCAGCCAAAAAAGTTTTGACCTTTGTTCAAATCCCCAGATTCATCTGTCAAGTCCATCTAAAATCTCAAATTGTTCGATATGCCAACAGCCAACAATTAGCTCGCAGCAAACAATGACTAAAATTATCGAAATTTTATCCCCTGATGAAGTGAGGCGCACTCTCACCCGCGTCGCTTCCCAGATTGTCGAAAAATCAGGGAATCCCTCGGAGTTAGTGCTGTTGGGCATTCATAGTAGAGGAGTTCCTTTAGCTCAAATTTTGGCAGATCAAATTGAAGTCCTCGAACAAGTCAAAGTACCCGTGGGCGCTTTGGATATTACCTTTTACCGGGATGACTTGGATCGAGTTGCGATGCGGACACCGGCTAAAACAGAAATTCCTTTTGATTTGACGGGCAAAACCGTGGTGTTGGTAGATGACGTTATATATAAAGGCAGAACGAGTCGAGCGGCTTTGAATGCGGTAAATGATTACGGGCGGCCGGAGAAAATTTGGTTGGCGGTATTAGTCGATCGCGGCCACCGAGAAGTACCGATTCAGCCGGATTTTACGGGTAAAAAGTTGCCGACTGCAAAGGAAGAACAAGTTAAGGTTTACGTTCACGAGCTCGACGGGCGCGACGGAGTGGAGTTAATTAAGGGTTGATAAGTAGAAGGAAGAAGGAAGAAGGAAGAAGGAAGAAGGAAGAAGACTTACACAGCAAGCTTGAGCGCGATCCGTATTTTTCGTTTAATTAGGTGGATCTACTTATCGTTTCCGTTGGCATCGGAATCATAATTTTCTGAGGTCGCAAGTGCGATGGACGCGCGCGGAGCCAAGATATCTCTGCAAGGAGTCGATCGATCAAATGTCTAGTTTGCCGCGATCGCACTTGCGACCTCAGAAACCGGGTTTCTACGTATATTTATCGTTACTCAACGTAAAAATTCGGAGAAACCCGGTTTCTCGCCTCCCATGCGTCGAGGGAATAAACCCGGTTTTGGGTTCACGGGGGGAGCGTCGTGATTAATTTTAAATCGGCAGTGCAGGAGTTGAACCTGCCTGGGGCGAATTATGAGTTCGCTGCCTAAACCGCTCGGCCAACTGCCGTTAAATCTATTTCTTTGATCTAACTCAAAATGAATTATAACATAATTTCTCAGTCCGTGCTAGAACTAGAGAACAAAAATCAAAATCTTTAGATCTGCTGAGTCCCGATCGCCTGTTAGCCAATGTGCTGGAGCCGATCGACCTGACAAAGCAGTTTCTAAAACTCGGCATAAACTTATAGGCAATGGCAGTGAATTCGACGGTAGTGCTGACTCTAATTCTGCTCGCTCTAATGTTTGGAGCAGGCGTGACGAGTTCTGTTTGGGGATTTACTATAGGTCGCGAAGCCTTGCAAGGAACGACTCAACCCGATGTTCGTCCCAGCAACAATGCTGGCAGCGGCAAGCCTGGAAAGACGGCTAGCAAAGACCAAGTGAGCATTTTGAAAGAAAAAGACATTCTCACAACCGTCAAAGCACGGGTAGAAGGTCGCGATCCAGAAAAAACAACGGCCGGGGCAAATACGAAAACAGAGAAGGCAAGCTCTAAACCAGCCGCGGCCAAAAAACCGGCTGCACAAAATGCTAGCGCCAAGTTTCCCCTGAACAGTCGCGACGGGGGAATAACCTTGGAGGTAAGCGCGTCCAGTCAGCGCAACAATTCCATGCTGCTAGACGTGAGCATGAAAAATGAAGGCTCCCAAGCTGTGAGGTTTCTCTACAGTTTCTTGAACGTCACTGACGATCGTGGCCGAGCCCTGAGCGCGACTGCCGAGGATTTGCCGTCGGAACTGCCCCCCAACGGGCAGGTGTATTACGGTACGGTGAGTATTCCCACAGCTTTGCTGGAAAATGCTAAGGAAGTTTCGTTGACGCTGACAGATTATCCAGGTCAAAAACTTCAGTTGCAAATATCTGGCATTCCAGTGGCGAAGTAAAACAAAAGGAGTAAAACCTCCAAAGGGATTCTCACGTTTGAGCGAGAAAGTTTTTTTAGGGAGCATTGTGTCACTTTTAGGGGCGAGAGTGCAGGAGATATCTGATTTACCCGCGATGAGTTGGACAGAGGTGCTGTCGCGGTTGCTGTCAGTGCTGTTGCTGATTGCGATCAATGCTTTTTTTGTGGCGGCTGAGTTTTCGATGGTGACGGTACGCCGATCGCGCATCAATCAGTTAGTGGACGCTGGCGACGTTGCAGCTTTAACTGTGCAATCTTTGCAGCAAAGTATTGAGCGATTGCTCTCGACAATGCAGTTGGGAATCACTCTTTCTAGTTTAGCTCTCGGCTGGATTGGGGAAAGTACGATCGCCGTGCTAGTGAGAATGTCGATCGGCTATTTGCCGCTGCCAATTTACATCAAGTCGGCGATCGCCCATTCTTTTAGCATCTCAATAGTAACTTTTTTGTTGCTAGCTTACCTGCAAATCGTATTGGGCGAACTCTTTCCCAAATCTGTAGCGTTACTGTATTCCGAACAGCTAGCCAGAACTTTAGGGCCTCCGAGTTTATTGATTGCCCGTTTGTTCAAGCCCTTTGTGTCGTTTCTCAATCAATCTACTCGATCGCTGTTGCGGTTTGCGGGCATCGAATACGATCTAAGGCATCGGCCGGTTACTCCCGAAGAACTGCAATTAATTATAGCTACTTCCAGCGAATCCAGCGGATTGGAAGCAGAAAAGCGAGAATTGCTCAACAACGTGTTTGAATTTGGCGAAGTTTGGGTAGAAGAAGTAATGGTGCCGAGGCCTAGCATTGTCGCACTTCCCAAAACAGCCACCTTTCAAACTTTGCTCGACGAAATGGCGATTTCTAACCATTCCCGCTATCCCGTGACGGGAGATTCTTTAGACGACATTATCGGTATTATTGGCTTCAAACAACTTGCGAAACCCCTAGCTGAAGGTTTGCTATCTCCCGATACGCCTATTTTAACTTGGATGCGTTCGGTGAGGTTTGTACCAGAGATGATGCTGCTGGGGGAACTGCTGCCTTTGATGCAGAGTTCGTCGGAAGAAATTGCGATCGTAGTCGATGAATTTGGTGGCATTTCCGGGTTAGTGACACTGAGGGATTTGATTGCCGAAATTATCGGCCGCAGCTACGAGTCGCCCGACAGTAAAGAAATTGCTTTGCAAGTATTGGACGATCGCACTTATTTAGTGCAAGCGCAGTTAAATTTAGATGATGTGAATCAAATATTGAATTTGGATTTGCCAGTAACTGACGAATATCAGACAATCGGAGGTTTTCTGAGCTATCAGTTGCAAAGAATGCCGGCTGTGGGGGAAGTTTGGTGTGGCGAAAATGTGGAACTTACGGTTGTTTCTGTGTGCGGGCCGCGGTTGGATCAACTTCAAATTCACTTGTTGGAAGGGGCAGCGGGCGATCGAGCTTTAGGTGAAGTTGCAGCAGCGGATGAGGAAGTTGTGGGGAAAGGGCGAAAGAATAGCGGGGTGAGTAGTGTGGCAAAATT
Organism: Microcoleus sp. K1-B1; assembly: GCF_036704705.1. Taxonomy (NCBI): domain Bacteria; kingdom Bacillati; phylum Cyanobacteriota; class Cyanophyceae; order Oscillatoriales; family Microcoleaceae; genus Microcoleus; species Microcoleus sp. K1-B1. The sequence continues at coordinate 72,825 of NZ_JAUBSH010000007.1, forward strand.
TTCTCATTAAGATTTGGATGAAAAGGGCGCTCAAAATAGCGCAACTTTTTCTCCCAAATCTGAGTTAGCAACCCCGTTTATTCTTTAGTTTTTTAGAGAGAGAGGAGCGCTTTCAACCGCCGAGTCGGAATACTGTTTAAGCATAAGGCACCGGATCTTTCAGCCCCAATTCCTCAAAAGCCGCCAACCGCAGCCGACAAGAATCGCAAACGCCGCAGGCATTTTTCCCGCCTGCGTAGCAAGACCAAGTTTGCTCCCAAGGTACTCCTAATTTGTTGCCTAATTGAAGAATTTCTGTTTTTTTAAGTTCGATCAAAGGTGTTATAATATTAATAGCATTTCCTTCTCTACCCTGCTTGGTTCCTAACCGAAATACTTCCTGCATTGCTTGGATGTAATCGAGGCGGCAGTCGGGATATCCCGAATAATCTAAAGCATTGACACCGATGTAAATGCGATCGGCTTCTAGAGTTTCTGCGTAGGCTAGGGCAAAGCTGAGAAAGATTGTATTTCTAGCAGGAACGTAGGTAGTGGGGATGTTTTGAGACATTTCTGCAAGATTGCGATCGATCGGCAATTCCATCTCATCATCCGTCAAAGCGGAACCGCCCCAAAGCGTTAGGTCAAAGTTTACTATCTGATGCGCCTTAACATCGGCCGAAAGTGCGATCGCCCTTGCTGATTCCAACTCCCGCCGATGTCTTTGCTTATAGTCAAAGGAAATAGCGTAACACTCGCAGCCGTCGGCCTTGGCTTGATACAAAACAGTTGAGGAATCCAGCCCTCCCGACAATAAAATAACTGCTTTCACTTAAAACATCCTCAATCAAATTAGCTTTTATATTTATATCAAATTAGTGGCAAATTGACAATAATAAGAGTTGTGCAGAACATCTCAATGTAGCTTAGGCACTGCACAGCTTACCCTAAAAATTAACTGGTTCCTAGGCTCTGCCTGGGAACCGATATCTAGAGGCTCTGCCTCGCCTTACGGTCAGAAAAATGGGAGGCAGAGCCTCCTGATCTACTTTACCAGGCAGAGCCTAGTAACGAGTAATGAACCGCGAAGATGCGAAGTACGCGAAGGAAGAGAAGAGAAGAGAAGGGACGTTGGTTGATAATCTATAGTGCGTGTTTAACTGGTTCCTAGGCTCTGCCTGGGAACCAGTAGAAAGAAAATTTATCTTTTGTGGAACAGGCATCTTGCCTGTTCTTGAGATTGATGCAGCCCGTAGAAAGAAAATTCATCTTTTGTGGAACAGGCATCTTGCCTGTTCTTGAGATTGATGCAGGATGTCAGATTTAAATTGCTAATAAATCATCGAGTTCGCGGTAATCGGGCAAAGTTGTATCAATTTTAATGCCCTGCCGCAAAACTGTGCGATCGCCCTGCGCTCTAGATAACAATTCGCTGAAATTCCGCGCCTTAAACAAAATCAAATCTGCTGGTAAACCAACTGCAATTCGTCCTAAATTCGGCAATTCCATTAAATCGGCTGGAGTCTTTGTAACTGCACAGGGCCAGTCTCCATAAGGTCTATCTAAATGGGCGATGCGGACTGCCATATTAAAGACTTCCAAAACATCATGGTCGCCAAATCCGTAAAACGGATCGCGACAATTGTCGCTAGCAACTGCAACGGGAATTCCTGCTGCTTTGAGTTCGTGCAGCAGTGTCACTCCCCGCCAGCGCGGTGTATGCTGAGATTCTCGGTCTTGCAGGTAAAGATTGCACATCGGCAAGCTGACAATGCCAATATTTGCTTGCTTGACTAATTCCAGAGTTTCTGTTACTAAATCTGACGGTTGTACGGCTAAACTACAGCAGTGTCCGCAGATAATTTGACCGGAAAATTGATGGCGGATGGCGGTTTTTGCGACTTCCTGCAGTGTTGTTGATTCTGGATCGTCGTTTTCGTCGGTGTGGAAGTCTAGGTTTAAATTTCGTTCTTTGGCTAAGTCAAAAACTCGATCGAGTTGTTTGTCTAAGTCGGGGTTGATATAGGCGACGCCGCCGAGAATGCCACCGGTTTGGGCCATGCGATCGGCTAATTTTTCGCCGGCTGGTGTCAGGAAATAGTCCAGGGAAACCAGGGAAACTGCTTGCAGGATCAGCCGATCGCCCCATTCGGCTTGCAGCGCTTCAAATACTCCCCAACTAACGGTTCCCTGTTCGCCCGCGCTGTCGATGTGAGTGCGGATAGCCTTGGTTCCGTGGGCGTAGCTGCACTTGAGGCCAAACTCCATTCGCCGGTAAACATCCTCTGCATTCCAGTTTTTTTGGGCATCAGCGCCTATCGCTTCGATCGCGCTGGCAAAAGTTCCATCGGGATTGGGCGATCGTTCCCAAATGTGACCTTTGTCTAAATGGGTGTGCATATCCACAAAACAAGGCCAAATTAAGCCACCCTGCAAATCTATAACTGGGATATCTCCAGAGGAGGATACAGGTTTTCTACCTGCAGGAGTAATTTGGGCGATCGCCCCTGCTGCAATTTCCAAATCCACCAAACAAAAATTGTTCTCACTCCCCGTTGTCGCCACAGTAGAAGCTGACGGGGCGATCGATTTCATCTCTAGAAGAGACGCGGGCACGCGAGCATTTTTGAGCAAATAATTAGATGTACTTGGCAACATTAATTTTGTGAGTTAGTATTTTCTTGATAATTCCCGGCTACCAGTTGTAACTATAACAACCTTCCCAGGAATTGTGAACATCTCTTTTCCCCTCTTTCTCTCTTTTCGAGATTCTCTACGCCCTCTGCGGTTAGTTAAACAAATATCATGCACAAAGAAAATATAAATGCTAGAGAAACTTGGATTAAATAGGTAGCTTTGCTGTTGGTACTCCCGCCCTAATCACTGAAGCACATATGCAAAACTTTTATATTTTCAGGACAGCGCGAAAATCAGTGTCACGAGTTTGGCTATGCCGGATACTTCCCGATCCCGAATCCTTTTGCTATCATAAATCACTGCTTCAAATTGCAATTTAACTTTAAACTAACAGCAGCATCCATAGCAAGAGCCAAAAACAACAGTGTCAAAACCCAAGCATATAGTTTTAACATCCCATCCCGACAGATCCGGCACAAAACCTCATCCCATCCACTGGGGAGAAATCGATCCGCTGAAACGGGGGCCTGTGATTGGCAGCCTCACCAAATCGTCTCACCGGAATGCGATCGGCACTCATTCGGGTTCCTACTCAGTTTATCGCGCGCTAGCAGTTGCTTCCGGCGCACTCCAAGCAGATCACCGCCCCGATTTTACCAACACCTCTCCGGCCGCACACATCGGGCCGCACCCGAGTTGGGGCGATCGCAATTTGATTGTTTCTCTCGATCCCTTTGGGGGTTTGGTCAGCGAAGTTTATACTTCATTTCTCCAGCAGGGATATGATATTCGCCCGACAATTGCTGTCACTAAAGCTCATATGAATATGCCTGAATTGCAAGATGCCATAGCTAAGGGGCGAGTGCAAATTGATGGCAAAATAGTCAAAGCAGGTGGCAATTTAGCAGTAACTAAAATTGCGATCGATCCGGTGTGGTATTTGCCGGGAATTGCTAGGCGAATCGGCGCCCAAGAAAGCGTTCTCCGCCGTGTGCTATTCGAGCAAACAGGCGGAATGTTCTCGGATTTAGTGACGCGGCCGGACTTACACGTTTTCTTACCACCAATTGGCGGAACTACGGTTTATATTATTGGCGATGTCGCGAATATTTCTGACCCGGATAAGCAGTTGGCGGTACGGGTACACGATGAATGCAACGGTTCTGATGTCTTCAGTTCCGATATCTGCACTTGTCGCCCTTATTTGGTACACGGGATGGAAATTTGCATCCAAACGGCACAAGCCGGGGGTTCTGGGGTAATAGTTTACTTCCGCAAGGAAGGGAGAGCTTTGGGGGAAGTGACTAAGTTTTTGGTGTACAATGCCAGAAAACGGCAGGAAGGCGGCGATCGCGCTGATGCCTATTTTACGCGCACTGAATGTGTGGCGGGAGTTCAAGATATGCGGTTTCAAGAACTAATGCCAGACGTGCTGCACTGGTTGGGGATCTCTCGAATTGACAGTTTAGTTTCTATGAGCGATATGAAATACAATGCGATTATCAATTCTGGCATTCAGGTGGTCGATCGCATCCCCATTCCTGAAGATTGGATTCCCGCAGACGCACAAGTCGAAATCGTCGCCAAAAAAGCCGCCGGCTACTACACGCCTGACCCTGTGCCAGATGCTACAATTCTTGCAGAAGCGATCGGACGCGATTTAGGAGATTAAGAGGGCAAAGACGCGACCGATGGGACGCGAACAATCGCGTCTTTGCTAAATGAAATTTATTGCTGGTTTTTGATCAGTCAGGGTAGGTTATGGCTAATTTGCGTTCTAGTGTGATCGTAAAAACAGATATTTGTGGATATACCGCCAGAGTCAAAAAATTATCTCAGTCGGACTTAAGTAGTTTGTTAAACGAGCATAAAACTTTTGTTTCAGATATTAGCGCCAGAAATGAAGGCAGCGTGATTAAAGGGGAAGGTGATTCATTTTGGATAATTTTTCCCAGCGTCACAGCAGCGGCGGTAGCAGCTATAGAAATGCAGCAAGAATTGAGAGCGCAACAATCTAGCAAGGCGAACGACGAACGATTGGCTATTCGCGTGTCTATTACATTAGGAGATGTCTTGCATCAAGATAAAGATATCTTTGGCGATACGGTGAATTTAACAGCGCGTATAGAATCAGTAACTCCGCCGGATGAAATATATTTGTCCCAAGCAGCATGGCTGGCGCTCAACAAAGCAGAAGTGCAAACGTCTTTTGTCAATGAGTTTTCTTTGAAAGGGATGAGCGAACCTGAAAAAGTATACAAAGTTGACCAAAGTTACAAAACGCGAATCATCAAGAATCAAGCAATAATTAAAGCAGATTTGAGAGGTTTTATAGCTTATCAAGAATCTAATTCTATCAAAGATGTGGAATATTTGCTCACCAACTTTGATACTTTTGAAAAAACAATTTGCGAAGAATACGGCGGCACAATTCGGAGTATTGTTGGGGATTCGCATTTGTTGACTTTCCCGGAAGCTCACTCAGCCTTAGCGGCAATGGAAAGTCTGTGCGAGAATTGGAAACTTTTTATTAACGCCAATCAAATACCTTGTGGCTTGTCGGTGGGAGTTGCTAAGGGAAATTTATATATATTTCGGTCTTGCACTTACGGAAAAGATATTCACATAGCCGACAGGCTGGAAGATTTAAGTAAAATAGTATCTCCCGGTAGAGAAAAAAATTCGGTGATAGTTTCAGATCACATAAAACGCGAAGTCAGCGGGTCGAAGTGGGAATATAAGCTGATAAAAATCGATAAAAATGCGATTTTAGATAATCTTTTAGATTACAGTCAGTTTGACTTTTTTCAAGAAAACGATGTTTACCGCTGTTTGGTTGTATGAAGTTGCATAATATTGAACTTGAGATTGTAGAATATCTGAGAACGCCGGCTGCTATTCGCCAAAAGTGCGATCGGCTTTTTGATTTAGCCAGCCAAGATAAACTTCGCTACTTCCGCGTCGATTTATCCCAACTCGACAAAGCAGCAAATTATGTAATTGATACAACGCGCCAACAATATCCCGATTTTAACATTCCCTTTCACAGTCGCTGGCGACATTTTGAAGCGGGGAACCTGTCGCGACTCGCCGAATTGAATGCAGCAATAGCCGAATTTGCACTCATAGAGCAAGCTAAGATCAAATTTGATTTAGCAATTATCAGCGTTTTGCTTGATGCCGGTGCTGGTGCAGATTGGCAGTATTGCGAACCAGAAATCGGGAAGGTTTACCGCCGTTCTGAAGGGTTAGCAATAGCCAGCTTGCGGATGTTTTGTCAAGGTGTTTTTTCCAGCAATCCCGATTTTCCTTGGCAAGCTGATTATCGCGGACTTTCTCAATTAAAACTAGAAACCTTAGCTGCGGGCTTTCAGGTAAGTCGAGACAATCCGCTAGTTGGTTTAACAGGCAGATTAGAATTATTGCAGCGTTTGGGAAATGCGATTTGCCAGCATCCATTATTATTTGGCAGCGAAAACCCGCGTCCCGGTAATTTGGCAAAATACTTGCTCGACAGTCGGGTTTCTGGAGTCAAAACTGTGAATACTGCGGTTGTGTTGAGCGCTGTTTTGACAGGTTTTGGGGAAATTTGGCCGGGAAGATATGCAATTGGTGGTGTTAATTTAGGCGATGTTTGGCGGCATCCGGCTTTAATAGGAGAAAATCTCGGAGATGAATTGGTGCCATTTCACAAACTCTCGCAGTGGTTGACTTATTCGCTGTTGGAACCGCTGCAAGAACTTGGTTTAGAAGTCGCCGGATTGGATGAGTTAACGGGATTGCCGGAGTACCGAAACGGCGGTTTATGTTTGGATATCGGGCTGTTGCAGGCAAAAGATTCGGCTATTTTTGAGCAGACTTACTTGCCTGGTTCGGAAGTTATAGTGGAATGGCGATCGCTCACTGTCAATCTTTTAGATAAAATTGCTGCAGCTATTCGAGAAAAGCTGCATTTGAGTGCGACAGAATTGCCGCTGGTGAAGATTTTGCAAGGAGGAACTTGGGCGGCGGGGCGGAAAATTGCGGGGGAATTGAGGGCTGGTGGAGTGCCACCAATTCAGATTGAAAGTGACGGCACTGTGTTTTAGAGGGAAGAGGGAAGTTCGGCAACGAGCAATGTACGGGATGTAACGGATGTCAGGAAGAAGGAAGTTCGGCAACGGATTCTGTAACGGATGTAACGGATGTAATGGATGTCAGGAAGAAGGAAGAAGGAAGAAGGAAGAAGGAAGAGGGAAGTTGGGCAACGGATTATGTAACGGATCTAAGTCATATGTTGCACCATTCTCAATTAGCTTTTTATGAACAGGCAAGATGCCTGTTCCACAAAATATAAACTTTCTTGTGGAACAGGCATCTTGCCTGTTGCTGACAATGGTGCAAGATATCAGACGTAACGGATGTCAAGAAGAGGGAAGAAGCAAGAGGGAAGAGGGAAGAGGGAAGAGGGAAGAAGGAAGAAGGAAGAGGGAAAATTATTCCCTCTTCCAACTTAAAACTCAAAATTCAAAATTCAAACCTGAAAACTATACCTCACACTACACTCCCAACAAGCTGCTTAGCGGCAAGTGCGATATTTGACGTGATAAACTAAACCGCGATGAGCCAAATCGAAGGAGTCAACGGTTGCCATGCCGGCACCGCGGGCTGTCATCGCAGCATTTACTCGCATATTTACACTGTCGCCGCAGCGAGACCAAACATTAGCTACAGTGGCTAACTTATCTCGAACATTGTAGTTAGTTTCGCCGCTGAAATTCCGACTAAAAACTGGGCCGCGGGTTCCAGCGAAAAAGTATTCTGCTCGCAGGTTGCCTGTGGTTCTAGGAGCCACGTAGCCGCGGTAATCAGCATCGTAGATAGAAATTTGGTAGCCTTGGGGTACTTTGATGGGAATGCTCAGATTGCAGCTTTTTCGGCTTTCTGCTGAGACATTTCCCAGGGCTGCAAATTTGTCAAATAGGATGGTGAGTTCTTGACCGTCGGGGCTGACGCTGACGCTGGCGGAGCGATCTGGGCAACCGCTACCGCCGTAGCTTGCACCTAAAATTTGAACGGCAGGATTAGCCAAGGCGGGGCCGATAGAAGCAGTCATTAATGCCGTAGCTAGCAATAGTTTTACAAACTTCATGGATGTTCTCCTTAATAAGTTCAGTTGTGTGTTAGGAGCACCCTAAAAAAATGGAACTGAATTTAGGTAATGTGTTTTTAACTTGGATATGGCCGCATTCATGTTGAAAGATGAAAAGCCTGTAAAGCCAAGCTTATAACCTCATATGCAGTTCCTATTCAGGTTTTTTCGATGAGTGAATTAATCGAAAAAATAGGTTTTATGTTGATACTTCTTAAGCTTCATATCTGTTGGTACAAGTTCCGGAAGATTTCGGTGCGAAACTCCGGATGTGTGTTATTGGGCTGGGATGGAGCGCGAGACAGCGAAACCTGTGGGGAGGCTTTTGGGCCCGGATCTGCGTTCTTAGGAAGAGTGCGGGAAGGAGAGGAAACGAGATAATGACATATTTGTCTATTTTCTAACTTCGCATACTTAGTGTCGCGCTGGGCGGATGAAAGGCAAGTGTAGAAGTAATTTTATTTGCGCGGTATTTGTGTTTTCAATAGGGGTTTTATATAAGTAGTTCAGGACGCAGGGGCGGCAGAAACCGGTTTTTTTTTCGTCAAGAATGCCTTGATGGCTGATAAGTTAGAATAAAGCAAATTAATTATTCAAAAAAATGAGTGCTAAAGTTACTGTCATTGACCATCCTTTGATACAGCACAAGTTAACTCTCATGCGGCAAACTCAAACGAGTACGGCGAAATTTCGCCAACTGCTGAAAGAGATTGGGATGCTGCTAGCTTATGAAGTGACGCGAGATTTGCCGCTAAAATACGAACAAATAGAAACGCCGATCGCCAAAATGAATGCACCGGTGCTGGCTGCAGAAAAGAAAATTGTTATTATTTCAATTATGCGCGCCGGTCAGGGACTGTTAGATAGTATTTTAGAGCTGATTCCGTCTGCGAGGGTAGGACATATTGGTTTGTACCGCGATCCGACAACTCGGATGGCGATCGAATATTATTTCAAAGTTCCCCAGGATATCGAACAGCGAGATGTTTTAATTGTCGATCCGATGCTGGCTACTGGTAATTCAGCAGTCGCGGCAGTGGATAGGCTGAAAGAAGTTAATCCGAAGTCTATTAAATTTTTGTGCTTGCTGGCGGCACCGGAGGGAGTGGGGCACTTTCACGAACAACACCCTGACGTGCAGATTTATACGGCTGCTGTTGACGAGTGTTTGGACGAACACGGCTATATTGTACCCGGATTGGGAGATGCGGGCGATCGACTTTACGGCACTATGTGAATTCAATCAAATTATTTTCTGCTGTATATGCCAATACATTCATTTAAAAATAAGTTTACTAACATAACTATTGGTTTGATAGTGCCATACAATCTAAATTGTAAAATTTTAATGTCAGGAAAAGCCTATATATAACAATGGTTGTAGGGTTTTCTTACATTAAATTCGTAAATTGCATGATCTAGATGTATTTACTGCATTTGATGGTTAAATTCTATGCCTTTAGTGTAATTAATTGCAAGAATTAGTTATTAAAATAGATGTATGATGCTAACCGTTTGCGATCGACTACTAACATTTTTTTGACGAGGGAAAAAACAATGGAGACTACAGCACAGAAGGAAGCCCCAACTCAGCCTGTTGAGGAAGTGAAAATTCAGAATATCAACAGTTTGGAGTTTGAGCTTTGGGCTAAAGCAGTGAAACGGCAGATGATTGCAGCACTCTCTAAAAAGGGCGCGATTTGACATATCTGCGTTTTTTGTGCACAGGTTGTGTTAATTAATTAAATTAACAAAATTTTTGTCTGCATTGTTGTCCGAGTTCGAGAGGAGTAAGGGGAAGAGTTTTGAGATTGCGCTGCTTTCGTAGTTGCGGGAGGGGCAAAAGAAAGAATTTTCCTTTTTCCTAGTTTTGGACGTACAGGTGGAAGGAAGCCGGGTTTTTTTACGAAAATACTTCTGTTGCGATCGGCAGAAATGGTAAAAAACCCCGGTTTCTTTGTGTCAAGAGTGCGTCCGGGACTGTTCTATCTGCCGAATGCTTTCTGCCAGATTACGATCGCTTGTCAACCGCCGCCAGCAAGCGCAGACTTCCGTCTTGAATCTGCACTGCTTTCACCGTTCCCACAGCAACTCTTTGTTGACCGTTAGCCATCGCTACCTCAATCTTAATCTTGGGGTCAGCCTGCAATCCCAGCCGCCCCCAGAGCCACTTGACTTGAGTAGCAGGAAAAGAGCTCACTTCAACATCAGAAAATGGCGAATTAACCCAGCGGCTACCGTCGTAAAAACTCGCTACCTGCACCTGATACCAAACTTGTTCTCCTGCCAATTTTAACTCGTTTTTCGGTTCTGGTTCCAGCCACTCAGCGGGATTGACACTGTTAATTAAAGTAGCAGAACCCATAATTTGACTCTTGTGGTCTTCTAAACTTTCAGCCTGAGAAACTGCTTCCTCAAGTTTGTTGACCAAATTCCGAATTCGACTTCTGGTTTCGCTGTCAGTATCTGATTGCTGGTCGAGCCAATTCATCGCCTCGCGAGTGCCGTCTTGAGACGCTACAATCAGGGCCCCCCAAGCCTTGACATCGGCGTCAGCGGCATTCACTCTCAAGGCGGCGTCGATGCGGTTCCAGATCCGCCCGCCGTCATTTTTGAGGGTTGTGGCTATTTCGTGACTGTTACTCGGATCGGCTTCAAATACTTGCAAAGCTTCGGTCCAGCGGCCGTCGATCAATTCTGCGAGAACTTGTTGACCGGGACTGGCCCAAGATGCGATCGCCTGAGCCCGAGTAATTTTAGCGTGAAATTCGATCGTTTCTAGCTGAGCTTGCGCGACTGCGGGCCAATTTTTGCCGGCTTTCCCCTTCGCCACACGCATAACATTTAATGCTGGAGACCACAGCCCGCTTTTCGCCAGTCGCAGCCCATTTTTGTAAGTCTCGTCATTGAAGGCAATTTCTTCTAAAGAAATCGCCGTTAACTGAACTGGGTTGGGCAAAAATTTGCGCGGGCCAATTTGATAAAGGGTAAATTGTGGCTCTAAACCAACTGTTTGGTCGATCGCCAACTGCGGGTTTTCGCCCTTAACAATTTGCTGCCAATTCGGCGGTTGTCCGGCCGCACTGGCCCACTCCAACAGCGGCATTAAATGATTTTGGCTGGGGTTGTAGCGAACGACTTGTCCGTAGGGAATTTTCTTGTCGCCCTGCTTTAGTTGACCGCTGACATTAAACCAAATGCCGGAGGCGGGGGGCTTTCCGTCAAAGCGCCGCAGTTGTGTTAGGGGTAGCGACTGATTCGAGGCTTGATTGTTATATCTAGAGTCAGCTAAAGAAGCAATGACAAAAGATTCCGCAGGGCCTTCTACGTTCACAGAACTTGCTAACTGAAAATACTGCTCTTTATCGGAACTGCGATCGGGCAACTGTACTCGCTTGTACACCCGAAGTTCGACAATTTGGCGACAAGGGTTTGTGCAAACAGTAGAAGCCTTAACAGTTCTTTCTACCATCACCGGCAAGAGCAAATCGGAAATAGAATTATCGCGGGATTGATCGACGGGAAGAGGCAGGGCTTCTCCGGTTACGAATCCCAATTTGCGGATGCTGGCTTTGATTTGATCGAGAGTTTGGATCGAATCTCTGCTACCTGTAGGCAGGCGCGACCATTCCGGCACAAACTGAGAGATCAACTTGTTGCCATTGGGATCGACAATTAGCTGATAACTCAGCCAAGCGCCGCCTCCCATTAAAGCTGCACAGCCACCCAAGATGCTGAGGGCTGTCAAATTAGCTATCAGTCTTTTCCAGGGATATCTGGCGCGAGTTCGGGGAGTAGGTATTGGACGCTGGGACTCTTGAAGATTTTTGGGGCGTCGGGTTTGGCGCCGGCGTCTTGTCGGAGGAGGAGCAACTTGGCGATTTTCTGGGGGTTTGGCTCGATTTTTTGAGGGGTTAATTTTGTGTTCCATCATGCCATTTTAGAATTTAGATTTTAGAATTTAGAGTTTAAATTTGCAATAGCCGATCGTACTGCCGACCTATGATATCCCAAGTGTATTGGCTTTCAACGAGCGATCGAGCGTTGACAGAGAGCTCCTGTCTTAGCTGCTGATTTTCAAACAAACTGGCGATCGCCTCAACATACTCCTGAACTTTGTTCGCCCGCAAGGCCCTTATCAGTTGTGGGCCGCCATCGACAGCTAAACCCTCCAAACCTCGATCGCTGGCAACCACGGGAGTTCCTGCAGCCATCGCCTCCAAAGTTTTATTTTTAATCCCAAAACCAATCCGCATCGGCACCACACAAACAGCAGCTTGATGCAAATATTCTGCCACCCTTTGTACCCGGCCTACTACTTGAATTCCGGGAAGTTCCCCCAAGGCGAGCACTTCCGGGACTGGCGAAGCCCCTACTAAGGTGAGGGTAGCATCGGGATAGCGCTGCTGCAAAGGTGGCAGTATTTGCAAACTGAGAAACCGCGCCGCGTCAATATTGGGCAAATTGTTCATTGCGCCTGCAAAAATTAAGGTGTGTCCTCCCGGATCGATCGATCGATAGGGAAATTGAGTTAAATCCACGCCGTTAGGAATTACATCGATGGGAGGTACAAAAAAATCTTGTTTTCCTCGCACCCGAACCGGAGGCAACAGTAATTCGAGGAGTTGCTCTCTGTCTGTGGATGTTGTCGCCACAATGCGGGAGAATTTGGAACAGTAGCGTTTTTCGTAGCGGGCGAGTAGGGGTAAATTTAGTCGATCGCGCAGGGGTTTTTCCGAGGTGCCGGTTGCTAACATTTCCCGGCAAGTTCCCCAAACAGAACTGTGAATGTTTGCCACTGTCAGCAGTTTTTGGCGCCATTCTGGACGCACGTAAATCTCGTTAACGCTGTGCTCGCAGGTGACAGCATCGCATTTGTTTGCTGTTACCAATTCGTCTGCCCAATTCTGCATTGCTTGGGAGTAGCTTGAGAGTACGTTGGGAGGCGTCCCGGACAACAAAAATCGACTGAATCTGTGGAATTTTCCTATTATTTCAGAGAACCCCCCCTCAGTCCCCCCCTTATTAAGGTGGGGAGGCAAGAAGCCCTCCTCAAGCCCCTGGTGCAGAGTTAGCTCCTCCTTACTAAGGGGGGGTTGGGGGGGTAGTTGCCGGTTGGGAAAAACTGCTAATTCTGTGACTTGCTGGCGCAATGTGTCGATTTGTGCATCGGTGACATCGGGCGATCGTACAGTGCCGAGAATTACATCATGTCGCCGGCTCAAGTATTGTAATAAATTAAACGTCCTTACCTGAGTTCCTCCGCGGCTGGGTGGATAGGGAAAAGTCGAGGAAAGCATCAAAATCTTCATGGGATGTGAAATAAATAAAGTTGCCGCTTGCGCGATAAAATTGATTGATAAAATCTTTTTAACAATCTTTGCACCTATGGACGAATTATCTGTTAAGGCGCTGCTGGAAGACTTGAAAAAGTCCGACGAAATCGTGCGCGATCGGGCAACTACAGAACTCTGGCGCACTTGGTTTAACCAGAAGGGTGACTATGGGATGCAAATTCTCAGGCGATCGCAAGTTTCGTTAGATGCAGGTGATGTTCACCACGCTTTGGATTTGCTGACGAAACTGATTGCGGAAGCGCCGGATTTTGCGGAAGCTTGGAACCGACGCGCCGTACTTCACTATACCCAAGGAAATTATAAAAAGTCGATCGACGACTGCGAAGTTGTCCTCAAACTGAACCCGGTGCATTTTGGGGCGTTGCACGGTCTGGGTTTGTGCTACGCTGCCTTGGGAGAATACCTAAATGCTATTCAAGCTTTTCGTCGCGCTTTGGAAATTCAACCTTTTGCTTTGGTGAATCAAAAGTTAATTCTCGAATGTACGGCTCGTTTAAATTAAAATACATTGGGCATTGGGCATTGGGCATTGGGCATTGGGCATTGGTGGTTTATTTCCCTGGACTGAAGTGCGAATTTTTTCCACAATCTAAAATTGAAAATAGTCGTAGTGCCTAAAATTAGCGTTTGCATTCCTACTTACAATCGAGTGCATCTGCTGGCTTGTGCGATCGCCAGCGTGCTAGATCAAACTTATACAGATTTTGAATTAATTATCTGTGATGACGGTTCTACTGACAGCACTCCTCTGTTGATGTCGGAATTTGTCGATCGCGGGATTCGCTACATTCGCCACCCGCAGAATATCGGCAAGAGTAATAATATGCGATCGGGCTTTGCGGCAGCAAGGGGCGAGTATTTTATCAAGTTTGACGATGACGATCGCCTGAACCCGCAATTTCTAGAGCGGACATCGGCTATTTTAGATAAAGACCCCAGCATCGATTTTGTCAGTACAGATCACTGGGTGATCGACATTAACAATTATATAGACGAAAACCAGACGAAACTCAATTCCCAGCGGTGGGGGCGCACCGAGTTGTCGGCGGGAATTATTGAAGATTTGCTCTCAGCAGTGTTTCTGAGACAAAGTTTGCAAATAGGGGCTACTTTGTTTCGGCGCCGCGCCCTGGAAGAAGTCGGATTTCTGCGGCCGAATTTACAAAATTGCGAAGATAACGATTTGTTTGTGAGACTTGCGATTGCTGGCAAAAAATGCTATTACTTGCCGGAGCTGTTGATGGAGTATCGAGTTCATGCAGGACAGCAAGGAGTCGATCGGGCAATTCCGTATTTAAGCGATAAATTGTGCTATTTGACCGGCTACGAGTTTGAGTCGGAGAGGTTGGAAACAGTCAGGCTCAAAAGGATTGCCGAAACTCAATTAGCGTTAGGCTTGCGGCTGATTGAGGTGGGTGAAACTCAAAAAGGGCGCCTGATGGTGCGGGCGGGAAAGTCGGTTTCTGCAGCGAAACTGTGGGCGGGTTTGGGATTGTCGTTGCTGCCCGTCGAGTTGCGTCCCAGGGCGTTTGAGTTTGTGCGGGAGTTGATAAAATAACGCTCAATAATAGTTATTACTAATAATCACAATCAAAAAATAATATATATTAATTTTACTTATAGCAAGGAGTGTGGTCTGGCCTTGAGATTTGATCTGATTTGGCTCGATCGAGAACTTGCCGGGATCGTTCCGAGAGTTAGCAAAAAATAAAAATTTGATCGGACACGTTTTACATTAAATTAAGAGATTAAGAAATACTGAAAATTAAGTATTTACGAGTTTGACATCGATCGGGCACAAGTACAGACCTTTCCTTGGGTCTGCCCTGCTTGTGCTATCTGTCAGGCGATTAGGAAAAACTTTTGCCCTGACACTGGGTGAAGGGATCAAAGTCCGCATTGTTAAATTCTGTCTAGTTTATTAATGCACCACTCATGTCAATAACTAATCAGATTCGTTTCAATAATCTCAAGGGCGACATCTTCGGCGGTGTTACGGCTGCCATCGTCTCGCTGCCTCTGGCCCTCGCCTTCGGGGTCGCTTCCGGAGTCGGGCCGATCGGGGGACTGTATGGTGCCATTTGCGTTGGCTTCTTTGCGGCGCTGTTTGGTGGCACCCCAACACTGATTTCTGAACCCACAGGGCCGATGACTGTGGTGATGACTGCGATCGTCGCATCCCTCACCGCCAGCAATCCCGAACAAGGGCTAGCAATGGCGTTTACCGTTGTGATGCTGGCGGGGCTGTTTCAAATCATCTTTGGTATTTTCAAGCTAGGGAAATACATCACCCTGATGCCCTACAGCGTGATTTCCGGCTTTATGTCGGGAATTGGCGTGATTTTGATCATTCTGCAAATTGCACCCTTTCTGGGTCAAGCCCCGCCCAAAGGCGGTGTTTTGGGCACTTTTTTAGCAATTCCGCAGTTGCTAGGGAACATAAATCCGCCGGAAGCAATTCTGGGTGCCTTGACGGTGGCAATTATTTTCCTGATGCCCAAACAGGTGAGGAAAATCGTGCCCCCGCAATTGATAGCGCTGATTGTCGGCACGGTAATTTCCCTAACTGTGTTTCAGGGCGCGGAGATTCGCCGGATTGGGGAAATTCCGGTGGGACTACCCCCCTTGCAATTTCCGACTTTTTCCGCCGGTCAAATCACGGTGATGTTTGTGGATGCGGTGATGCTGGGGATGCTGGGCTGTATCGATACCTTGCTGACGGCGGTGGTGGCGGACAGTCTAACGCGAACCGAGCACAAGTCCGATAAGGAGTTGATCGGTCAAGGGATTGGCAATATCGTGTCGGGGCTCTGCGGTGGCTTACCGGGCGCCGGGGCAACGATGGGAACTGTGGTCAATATCCAAACAGGCGCGACTTCGGCGGTATCGGGTTTAACTCGGGCATTGGTGTTACTGGTGGTGGTTTTGGGGGCGGCGAAGTTAACTGAACCGATTCCGATGGCGGTGTTGGCGGGGATTGCGCTGAAGGTGGGGATTGATATCCTTGACTGGAGTTTCCTGAAACGATCGCACAAAGTGTCTGTTAAGGGTTCCCTGATCATGTACGGGGTGCTGTTTTTGACTGTGTTTGTGGATCTGATTGTGGCGGTGGGTGTGGGCGTCTTTATTGCCAATATCCTGACTATCGAACGGTTGAGTAGTTTGCAGTCTGCAGGAGTGAAGCTGATTTCTGATACGGATGATGAGGTTCTGCTCAGTCAGGAGGAGAAGCAACTCTTGGATCAGGGTAGGGGGCGCGTGTTGCTGTTCTGCTTGAGCGGCCCGATGATTTTTGGGTTGTCAAAAGCGATCTCCCGCGAACACAATGCTATGAAGGATGCGGATGCTTTGGTGATGGATTTGAGTGCTGTGCCCATGCTGGGAGTGACGGCTTCGCTGGCGATCGAAAATGCGATCCGCGATGCCTGCGATAAGGGTTTGCAGGTTTACATCGTCGGTGCCAGCGAGAAAATTCAGCAGCGCTTGCAGAAGTTGGGATTGTTGGATCTGATCGCGCCAGAGCATGTCATGAGCGATCGTACCGCAGCCTTGCGACAAGCGGTCGCTGTGGTTGACAACAAAGGCATCCCCTTGGGAGTGCCGGCGTAAAAAGCCGCGAATTCGCCAAAATAGTATTGGTTTAGCAGGAGTGCCAGTTTCTCCTGCTATTTTTATGGCTCGATCGCCCCTTTCATATCGTTTCCAGTTGCATCGGTATTCTTCAAATGTCCAAACAGTCAGTTCTCCCAAAAGCATAATTTTAGTCAAGAGCCAACAGTCAAAAGTCAACAGTCAACAATCATTTCCCTCGTGCGTGCAGAAATTATCCGATTGATATAGCGGGTAGCCACGGAATATCTGTAACGCCTGAGTCGTAGCCAAGTTGTTTGAGTAGTGTGGTAATTTGCCCTCTATGGTGAGTTTGATGATTGAACATATGTGTCACCAGAACCCAAGTCGGTAGCACGCGGCATTTACCATCTACATTGCTGGTGTACTCAAACGGTTGACTCAACCAGTCAGGATTAAGATGTCTAGACCATTCTATAATTTGCCGATCCATTGTCTCCCGTTCTGCTCTCAAAACCTCAAATTCAGCATAGAGTTCTTGACCGATAACGGTAACAGAAAATGGGTGAAGAGTGAAACGCCCCATCCATGCTTTGTCACCATACAGTAAGTGATTCAAAGTGCCATGAATCGACTTGAAAAAAGCACCCATATCCTGTTTGCGCTGTTCATCAGGAATTGCGGAGCATACAGAATATATCTTTTGGTTCATCCAGCAATTGTACTCGGCCATTAGCTGGTAGTAGCTACCGTCGTACATACTCAAAACTTCACCACCTAGTTTGAACAACTTACATTATACAAATATGTCTTTCACAAGACTCCTGACTCTAATTGGTCTAGATAAATAAATTCAGGAGCTTTAACTCCCGCTTCCTCTCTAATTTTAACCAGTGCAGGCGACTCAAAAAACGCCCTAGCATCTGCGATTGATGTCCACGCGGAGAAATGAACAATTTTGTTGGGTTCACTGTCATACTTCAAGACCTGATAGGAGCGCTCGCCAGCTTCTTTTCGGATGCTTTCAGCATTATCAAATACCTGTTTCCAAGCTTCATAATTTTCTACTTCATGAATAATTAAGACATACGGCATAGTAATCAGCTTCTCGGATAATTTCAAAACTTCAAGGGTTCGGTTTACTCCTCTTTTTCCTCAGCATTTTCCTCTTTAAATCCCAGCCACAAGAGTATTACCTCTTCTACTTCGAGCATTTTCTCGGATGTCAGACTTCCAATTTGCGTAGAAGCTTTGCATGAGGGATTGTAATCATATTTTGTACGTCAAATACTCCTTCTCGGAGGAACTTATTTGTGACTTTCACCTCAAATCTTGAGCCGCGTAGACTTGTTGTATGTGGCACTAGAGTCGCTAATGCCCGGTCTTGATTTAGAGCAGGAATACTCACGATCAAACATGGTCTGACTTTCGCAGTATAACCTAGATCGACTAACCAGATTTCACCACGCTCTGGACTATTCATATACGGATTCTTCCTCATCTAGCTCTAGGAAAAGTCCCTCAGCATTCAGAACTAAATCCTCATCAGATAGGGGAGGAAAGTCTAAATAAACAGTCCGCTTCAAAATTTCCAATACCAAATATAACCGCTCTGAGTCTGTTAATCGCTCAAAGGTATTCAAAAGTTCTTCTACTAAAATAGTCATAGCTTTTTCCCTAGACTTGCTTATAGCATAGCACAGGTTTTAAGTAGACCAACCTCAAAAAACATAACAGCCAGCTCCCCGCAGCACTTTAAGGCTGCGGGGTTCTAACATCGATCGCGCTTTCCACTAAAGTAGTAAACAGTGATCCATCTAAGTTTTTCCTAAATATCGTGTCTATATTTTCCGAAATTCCGACTGTATGGCTGCAAATTTCCCTCGTGGGAGTCTGGCTGGGTTTGATTTTATTGGTAGCTGAGGGGTTAAATCGCTTTACTTCTGTCGATGCTGAGGTATCGCGGAAGATTGTTCACATCGGTACTGGAAATGTGATTTTGCTAGCATGGTGGCTGGAAATACCCGGTTGGGTGGGGATTTCGGCGGGGGTTTTAGCAGGTGCGATCGCCCTAATTTCTTACCAAGTTCCGATTTTGCCCAGTCTTAACAGTATCAACCGGAAGAGTTGGGGAACTTTTTTCTATGCTGTTAGTATCAGCGTTCTTGTAGCTTGGTTTTGGCCGCTGCAACATCAGGAATACGCTGCTTTGGGCATTTTAGTCATGACTTGGGGCGACGGATTGGCTGCTGTCATCGGCCAGAAATACGGCAAACATATTTATCGAGTTTGGGGAATTCAGAAGAGTTGGGAAGGTTCTGCAACTATGTATTTGGTGAGTTTTGCTGTTAGCAGTTTGATTTTGCTGACGGTTCAAGGCAATATTTGGCAAACTTGGGCTGTGTCGGCTGTTGTAGCTTTGGCTGCTGCTACTTTGGAGTCGGTTTCCAAGCTGGGAATTGACAATCTGACTGTGCCGATCGGCAGTGGGGCGATCGCCTTTTTCCTAAATCAATTTTTGATAATTGGTAATGTGTAATCTGAACTTCCCCCCACGGGGGGCGTTGCTGGATACAGGTATGAATTCAAGATTTCGCAATTGCTATAAGCCAAGTATGGTGAGTTTTGTAACATCAAGCGAAAAAGTAATTCATACCGTGAATCAGCAACACCATTATCAATTGTCTAAGTTCCGTTAAAGCAGCCGACGTGCTTGTAAAATTTGTTGTTGCCATTGCTCGAAAGCGGGGATTTTTGAGCGATCGTCTGTTGGAAACATCGCCCTGATTTGCTCCATCAGCTCGATCGCCAGCGGTACGCCAAGCTGCAATTGTTCCAACACATCCCGCTGAGCAAAAACGGTTTCCGGTGTTCCTTCTAAAATCAATTTTCCTCGATCCATTACAAACACCCAATCAGCCCAGCGGTAGATGAAATCGAGGTCGTGACTTGCTAAAAGAATTGTGGTTCC
Source organism: Microcoleus sp. K1-B1 (assembly GCF_036704705.1). Taxonomy (NCBI): domain Bacteria; kingdom Bacillati; phylum Cyanobacteriota; class Cyanophyceae; order Oscillatoriales; family Microcoleaceae; genus Microcoleus; species Microcoleus sp. K1-B1. The sequence goes on from NZ_JAUBSH010000007.1 coordinate 92,470, forward strand.
AGCGCTGTGAATTTGTTGGAGTAAACCGATCAGTTGTCGGGTGTGACGCGGATCGAGATAAGCGGTAGGTTCATCTAGCAGCAGCAGTTTGGGCTTGAGAACCATGATATCGGCGATGGAAACCCGCTTTTTCTGGCCCAAACTGAGATTGTGAATTGGTTCGCGGGCGAGTTCGCTTAGATCGAATTGCTCGATCGCCTGCTGCACCTGTTGAGCAATTTCGGATTCTCTCAAGCCTAAATTGTACAATCCATAGGAGATATCTTCTTCTACCGTCGAAGCTACTAATTGATGTTCGGGATTTTGAAAGACGAGTCCGATTTGTTGGCGCAGTTGCATCAAAGATTTGCGATCGTAGCGAAAGGGTTCACCTTGCCAGCTAATGATTCCCTGTTGCGGTTGATATAAGCCATTTGCTAACAGAAAAAATGTTGTTTTCCCACAGCCATTTTGACCGATTAGCCCGCACCGTTTCCCGGCGGGAACTTTGAGATTTAAACCCTGAATTGCCACTCGCGAACCGCAGGGATAGGAGTAGGAAGTGCGATCGAATTCGAGAATCCATTCAGACATATTTTTTATTTTTTATAACCTTGTTCCCAGGCTCTGCCTGGGAATAAATACCCGGAGGCTATGCCTCCAATTACCGATTACCGATGAATGATTACCAATTACCGATTACCGATTTCCATTGTATAGCAATCCTTGCAGGAGTCGTAAACTTTTGACCCCACCCCAACCCTCCCCTTATCAAGGGGAGGGAGTAAGAAATTAACAAATGATTTAGAGTTGCTATATTTGTGTCAGCCTCGATCAGATTTTGACAACTGCCAAAGTTGCATTTCATAACAGAGATGTTGCTCAAAAAGTTGACCCGCCTCCAATCCTTCAACCACCAGCTTCTTGAACCAGCGACGAAATATCCAGCGCAGGAATTTGTGGACGGGGGGAACAGTGATTGCAATCAAATCTGCAACATAGATCATTGTATTTAGTCCATATCGGCGGAAAGTATCGACATACAAATCGATTGTTGGCAAAATATGGGCGGAAATATCCTCAGTTTTTACTAAAATGAATCCAGCCTGCTTTAATGCTGCATGAAGTTCCGTAACAACATGACAATTAGAGAACATTCCCTCTTTATAATTAGCATCAGATCGCAGCATATCAGCCAACAAAACGTAACCGCCCTGATTGAGGATTTTGGCGGCACCGTTAGCAATATCAACAGCCGACATATACTGGCTACTTTCGCTAAAGAGAATAAGATCGTAGAAATGGGTTGCTTTGAAGTCTTCAAACCTCGTGAGGTGGAAAATTGCCCGATCGCCCGTACACTTAAGAAATCGCTGTTGTTGGAACGGATCGGGTGCGAGCCCTTCGACTGCAAAACCTCGATCGAGCAAATAAGCCGCATTTCCACCAATCCCGCAGCCCACATCGAGTATCGTATGAGTGCCTTTGGGGATTGCATCCAACAGTTTTACAGTATAAGCTTGCTGAGCGAGGCGCAATCGTGCGATCGTTAGTTCGTCAGCGGGCACAGGTAGGGTTTCCCAATAGCCGTAGTGAAGGTAGGGCGAATCTGTCAGGCCCAAATAGTAATTAAGCGCTGCATTTTGGTAGCGAGTTACCTTGGAAATTTCGATTGATTTTGGCTGCGGCATTCGGAAAATTTAGTAAGTTTTAGGATTTAGGGCAGAATTGAAATTCTTCCCAGCGCTTGCATACTTGTTCATAGCACTCAACAGGAGAAATTGCCAACTTTTGCAACAAATTGATATCAATCTGACCGTTTGCGATCGACAAAAATATAATGGCTGCCTTGGGTTCGTAGCTATCAATGATTTGCAGCAGATTGGAAACAGTATTTTCCTCTATTTCTAGTTGTTGCAAATAAGCAGTTGCGTACAATTGGGAAACAAATTCCAGATCGTACTTGATAGTATCTACGCTCCAATTCACAGAACCGTTAATGGGAGTATTGATTTTGCAAGCAACCAAGCCTCGTCCTCGATGCAAAAAGCCATTCCAAGCAGTATGTCCGATCGGCAAAATATTCTGGTGAATAAACAAGTTTTGCCAGTAGCCAAAACTACCCTGCCAAACACTATCTTCAATTCGCATTTCTTTTCCATTAAAATAATATACGCTTCAGAACACAGATCGAATTACATCAGCGTTCATCTGTGTTCATCTGCTGATATCTGCGGTTGAAAAACCCCAATCCAATAATAAAAAAAATAATAAACTCACCATCACCCATACCTCGCAGATGAAAAACATGATTGTAAACAAATCGGCGGGCATCCTGACTCAGAGATGCAATAATCTCATTACAGTTGCGGGACAGCGCCGGATTCGCACCGAACTTTCCCCCTTACGTCTGATGGCTGTTCTCCATCAGAGCCGATCGATATACGGGGATATTACCACTATTTGGGATATTTGACAAAAAAGCGTCCGCCTATTCACCAAACTCAATATTTTCATACAAATCGGCCAGCGAAATTTCCACAGCAACAGATGTTAAACTCAGCCGATCGCCCATACAGCTATATTCCGAAAAAATCCACTTATTCGCATCAGTTTTAGAATATTGCTCGACCTGTAGCCGATATTGGTCGATTAATAAATACTCCTGAAAACTAGGAATACTGCGATAGGCAGCAAACTTTTCATCGCGGTCATAAGCTTTGGTACCTTTAGACAGCACCTCAGCAATTAGCAGCGGATTAGTAATTGTATCCGTCCGTCCAGATTGCAGCTCGATCGGGCGCGCTACCACCATCACATCCGGGTAAGTATAATTATTAAGCTGCGGAACCCAAAGCCGCTGATCCGATGCAAAAATACTGTAAGGTTTACCCTTAAGACTCACCCTCAAAATAGCATTTAAGATGCTCGTAATTTCATTGTGATCCGGTGTGCCGCCAGCCATCAGAACAATCTCCCCATTGATAAATTCATGCCGATCCTGAGAATTGATTTCCAATTCTAGATATTCCTCAGCGGTGTAGGTTTTGGTTTCAACTTGCGCGATCATACACAACGCTCTCCTTTAATCTACTCATTTCATTTTATCTTAAAAATTTGCCTTATTCAACAGAAAAGTAGATTTGAATCATGCTAAGAAACAGGCAAGATGCCTGTTCCACAAAGAGGGAATTTTTTTGTGGGGCGTGAGTTTGGCATCAAGAACAGGCAAGATGCCTGTTCCACAAAGATTGAATTTTGTTGTGGGGAGTAGGGGTTGGGCCGAAGAGCCCGCCCGTGCGATCGCACTTAACAAACTTACCGCAGCGGGACAAAGTTATAGCCAGTGCTTCCTCCTTGTTTAACTTGCACTAAAATCGGCTTACCAGCCCGATCGCCCGTGGGCAAAAACTTCACATCCTCGCTTGATCCTGCTGCCGAAAAACTTGCATTTCTGAGTGCTTGTTGCAATCCTTCCCGCGTATTGCTTTGCCGCAAGCCAGCGATCACAGCTTGAGTCGCATCAAAACTCGTTGCTGTTCGCCAATTCACAATGCCTCCCCAACGCTGGCGGGCATTTTCTGGGAAACGGCTACCAGGATTAGTGTCAGGATGCCAGGGAACGGGCAAAACAAGCCCGTCAACGTCTTTTTGTCCGTCTTTTAATGTTTGAAAGGTGTAGAGCGTAGTGCTGCCGTAGAGTGGCAATTTGCCTCGATTGCTGCGAGCCAGAGAAATCGCACGGTCAATGCGATCGATGTGGGGTGCTACCATCAATCCTTGTGCACCTTTGCTGACAGCATCGGCCAGGGCACTTTCGGGATTAAAAGAGGGTAATGAAAAGTCGCAAACAGTGGGAACTAATTTGCCTCCAGCAGCAGTAAGAGATGCCACAAATTCATCTTTAAATGATATGTTATCCGGTGCTTGGGAGTCATAACAAACGGCAATATTAGTTTGGCGTTCTGTTTTAACTATATATTCTGCTAAGGGAGCAGCCATTAAGCTAATATTGGGTACTGTCCGAAAGATGTAGCTGCCAAATCCTGATAGATTATTGGCAAAACTCGTCGGTGTCACCATTACCAGTTTTTCTTGCTGATAGATCGGAGCAGCTTCGAGAGATGCGTTGCTAGCATTGTGTCCAATTACGGCTAGTATACTCGGATCTTTTGTCAATGTCCTTGCAACTTCTCTGACAACCTCTTGACTGTTGTCATCGTTGACAATTTCTACTTGCAGTTTTGCGCCATTGATGCCACCGCTATTATTGACTTCATCTTGAGCTTGGGCCACACCTCGGAGCATTTCTTGGGCGACATTGGGGTTACTACCAATGGGGACGCTGACAGCAATTTTCAAGGAAGAACCATTGCTTGCTGTGGCATTATTCAAATAGATAATGGTTTCCGGGTCGTTGCGATTTTGTTGCAGCGATTTCTGAAAATATTGGGCGGCAGCTTGGTAATTTCCCTCACCAAAAGCTTGAACTCCTGCTTGTTTGTCAGGTGTTGCGTAGGATGTCAGCAATATCTGATTTCCTAAACTGATACGATTGGCGATCGCTCCGAGTGCGATCGTTGCCGGTGTAGATGTAGATGTCGATTTCGATGGAGGTGTATCTGAATTTTTGGCTTTCAATAAACCGGGAAGGAACTTGTATGCGCCAAACCCAATTAAGCCGATGGCAATAATAAAAACAATGGGCGGCGGGCTGTTTTTTTTGTTAGTATCTTGATACATATTTTTTTCGCGGTATTTTGATACTGTAATTATTCATTCAACTACTGTTCACGTCAATTCATATAATTCATTAATTAAGTTCATAAAAGTCATATTTGTAATAGCTGTTGCAGGAAGTACGATCGCCCTGATTCAAATCCGGCCCGCTAAACTAACGAGAATAGGAGAATTATCAACAATAGTCCTGGACGCGCGGTTTTCTGAAACCGGGTTTTTTGCCCAGAAGACGCGCTAGAGCCCACATATTCTGTAAAAACCCCGGTTTCTGGCCCCCATTGACTGGTTCCTAGGCTCTACCTGGGAACCGATTTCCAGAGGCTCTGCCTCGCGTGGCCAAGGGGAAATTGGAGGCAGAGCCTCCGGTTCTGCCTTACCAGGCAGAGCCTGGGAACGAGTAATTTAATGTTGAAATAGCACGTTTAACAAAGTTAAAACTGTACACCCAAACAAAGCTTCAAATATATATCTTCGCGAAGGTTTGTAAGGGTAAGAATTCCAAACTTGCAGTTTTCCATTAAAGCCGCGCGACGCTAAACTCAACGAAACTTGACGGTAGTTTTCCAAAGTTCGCTGAAGCAATTGCCCGATTAAAATGCTTAAACTCTGCATTCCCCGCTTCCAAGTGCGATAGCCACAGCGCGAGTTTTGTGCTATCCAAAGTTCATCGGCGATCGCCAATAAGCTAAAAATAAACCGATACATTAGTAATAGCAGTTCTGTGACTAACTCTGGACAGCGTAATTGTCTGAGAATTTGCAAGATTTCGGTAAATGGAACCGTCAAGAGGATGAAATACATACAGCTTGTCGATGCGAAGGCGCGGGCAAATAGCAAGCTCACTTGGTATATTCCAGTGCGGCTCACATACAGATAAAAAGTGCCGATGCTAATGCCCCAACCTTGCCAAATATCCCACCCAATTGCAGGGATACGATCGCCCGCAACCGCACCCATCGCCAAAGCAGGCAAACTTGTCAGCAAAAACATCAACGGTAGCGACAGCAACCGCAAATACAGTTTCCCCGGAATACCCGCATAGACGACGATCCAGACGGCTAACCAAAGGGCGATCGACAATTGGACGATCGCCCCAGAAACTAGAGACAGAATTAAAAGGGCGATCGCAAAAGATAACTTGTGAGCTGGCGGCAACCCGCGCAAGCGATTGGTATAAGCCAGACTATCAATCTGATGGTTCATTCCGACGATTTATGATCAGACTGCTGCCGAGATTGCGATCGGCCTTTATACAACCCAATGACGTACCCAACTACGCCAGCCCCGATCGCCGCTTGAGACGCAAACAATAGACTGGAAATTTCGCTGCTAGCCGGCTCAAACAAGTGATTAAACCAAGGTTTATAACCCGGTTGAATTTCCGTAATTGCTTTCTTAGCTTGGTCATCGGCACCGCCGTATTCACCCCGCACAAAAACGAGAGGAAACGCTGCCAGAACAATCACAGCGCCAGCCAATAGTAAATTTTGCCGCGAAGTAGATTGGTGATTTTTTGTAGTTTTTTGACTCACGGGTTATGACTCCTGTCTCAATAATTTCAAAGTTTCCAACTCAGGCTTCCCGTAAGAATGCAGCCAATTCCAAACCAATAGAGTCAGCAATCCCTCACTAATAGCCAGAGGTACTTGAGTGATAGCAAAGATGCCAGCAAACTTGAGAAACGAAGCCATAAAACCGCCGCTTGCTGCGGGAAAAGCTAACGCTAATTGAATCGAAGTCGTTACATAAGTCAGCAAATCTGCCAAAGCCGCCGCACAAAAAATTGCCGCCCGCTGGCTACCAGTTCGCAACAGCAATTGATAGATAAAATAGGCAGCGAAAGGGCCGACAATCGCCATCGAAAACATATTCGCTCCCAGCGTTGTCAAGCCACCATGCGCTAACAGTAACGTTTGAAACAGCAGAACTAAAGCCCCCAGTACCGCCATCACCGAAGGGCCGAACAAAATTGCACCCAAACCAGTACCCGTCGGGTGAGAACAACTGCCCGTTACCGAAGGAATTTTTAAAGCAGAAAGCACAAAAGTAAACGCACCCGCCAAAGCCAGCAATAGTTTAAGTTCCGGGTGTTCTTTTGTAATCCGAGTAATCGATCGCAAACCTACTGCAAAAAAAGGCAACGCCACCATCCACCAAAAAGCCGCCCATTGCACCGGCAAAAAACCTTCCGAAATGTGCATAGCTGCGGCGGGCGTTGCCGAACCCAGGACAATATAACAACTCAAGCCAGCCATCAATCCCAAGCTGACCAATTTCCGATTTCTGGCCTTCACGCTGAACCTCGCAGATGAGACTATGTAAACTAACACATCGGCGGGCATCCTGACTCAGAAAGCGACAAGACTCTCATTACAGTTGCGGGACAGCGCCGGACTTGCACCGAACTTTCCCCGTTTCCTCTAACGGCTGCTCCCCATTAGAACCGACTGGTTAGACATAGTTTAGTCGATCGCGTAAGTCTCAGCAAATCTTTTACAAAAATTCATTCAGATTAACTAAGTCAAAATTACCTATCATCTTCTCTTCTATTCTCTTCCTTCGCGTCTTCGCGGTTCGTTCAATAAATACTATTGCTAAACAAATCAACGGTATAATATTAGTGAGTTTTGAGGAAAGCCGCCATGTTAGATTACAAATTTCCGAGGCACTGGCCCTCAGCCGATGAACTACCAGACTCAGATGAAACGCCTGTGGATAACGAACTGCAAGAACTAATACCAGGGTTGTTAAAAGCAATATTGCTCATACTTTGGGCAGAACGCATGGATTGGTTTTTTGGCATAGATATGGGTATCTATTATCACCCCGACAAACCTGTCATTGTCCCAGATGCTTTCTTAAGTTTAGGTGTAGAAAGGTTTTATGATGAAGAATTGCGTCCCAGTTACGTGCTGTGGGATGAAAATGTTCTGCCGACTTTTGTGCTGGAAGTAGTTTCCCCAACTTATCGCAAAGAATACACCACAAAGTTGGAGGAATATCAAGCTTTAGGCGTACTTTATTACGTCATTTATTCTTCCCGCCGCCGCCGTAAACCCCGTTTAGAAGTACATAAGTTAGTCAATGGGAAGTACGAGTTACAGCCAGGACATCCTGTTTGGATGCCTGAAATTGGTTTGGGGATTGGTTGTGAAAGGGGAAGTTATTCTGGGGTGACAAGGGAGTGGTTGTATTGGTATGATGCCGATGGAAAACGTTATCTGACTCCTGAAGAACAGGTGAAAGAATCAGCGCAGCGCGCCCAACAGGAATCGCAGCGCGCCCAACAGGAATCGCAGCGCGCCCAACAGGAATCGCAGCGCGCCGATGGATTGGCCCAACGTTCCGATCGACTAGCTCAGCGATTGCGGGAGTTGGGGATAGATCCTGATAATCTCACCTGATGGCAATCAAGAGTACCTCAGTGTTGTACTCTAGACGCTCAGAAACCGGGTTTTTCAACCGAGATAGATCGTCCTCAACGGAGGATTTTCTGGAAAAAACCCGGTTGCTGCCTCCAGAAAAGTGTGAATATTTATCGCAAAAATCAGGAAAGATCGAGCTAGATTTGGGAAAAACAGAGAGTTGGACGGCAAACATTGAGATGCAGCTCGAAAACATGAAAATCAACAGAGGTTATTAAATAATGGTCATGAATCTGCGTTCTTACGATATCATCTGTTTTGGTGATGAAGTTCCAGGAGTTCTAGCTGTTATCTCTGCATCCAGAGAATATCTTCGCCGAACAAAGCGTTATCCGCGAATTCTACTGATGTCGAAAGCAAGCTTGCAAGAAGGAATTGGCGGGCATTTGGTAAGAGGCGGTCTTGCTTATTTAGATAGAAGTCAGATTAGTGAAGAACTTCAACAATCTTTAAAGTTAGATACCTTTGGTTCACCGGCGACAATCTATAAAGAATTCTTACAAAAATCCGGCGTTAAAGCAATTGCACTCGACCCCCGCAAAGCCAGTGCAGCGCTGAAAGAAATGCTGGTAAAAGCTGGGGCAGATCTCCTCAGCAAAGTAGAAATTCAATCAGTCAGTAAAGAAGGTCAAAAAATAGCCAGTATAACCACCTCTCAAGGCGTAGTTTATGCCGGCAAGCAATTTATTGATGCCACTGTCAATGCCGAATTAGCTCAAGCTGCCGGTGTGAGAAAGCTGAAGGGATTTGAAACATTTGGTCTGCCTAACTCAGAACTTCCAGTCACCCTCGTTTTTGAAACCCAAGGACTCAGTGCAAGAGCACTGAAAGAACTCGATTACACTTATCTAAAACGCTTCACAAACCGGGCCGATTCAGAGAGTCAAAAATTTTTGCTGTACGCTGCCGACAAGGATGCCCAACTAGCAGAAGAACTCCGGCGGGAAATGAGGGACACTAAAGGCAATCTCAAAACTCTGTGGGCGGGTAACGATTACATCGATGTTCGCTCGCCGGCTCTATCTGTAGCTTACCACTCCTTTAGAGGAAGAAAACTATCTTTTTCTGAAACCGGCATAATTTTAGATGAGGGAAATATAGCAATACTTCCCAATGACAGACTTTCGTGGAATGCGCTTTTATTTGCAGTCACCGCCAGCGAAGCGGAAGCCTTAGCTAGAAGCGGGAGCAAACCCACGGCTAATATGCAAAGAGAGATGTTATTTATTACAACTTGGCTGAAGAGTTTGGGGGCTACTTCTGTTACTTCTGCCTCAGAACTTTATATCAGACACGCTGGCAATGTGACGGGAGTTGTAGAACCTTTAACTGGTGCACAAATGCTGTTAGGTGGCGTACCTGCGAATGAAGCCCTGGCAACATTTAGCTATCATTTTGATGTACGCGGAGGCATCCAGGGTATTCGCGATCAAGCAACTCGTCTAGGATGGTTTAAAAGTCTGAGTTTTAAACACCCTATCTTGAATATTGGCATCCGCCACGCATTAATTAAAAACGTTCCTAACCTGGCAGTGGTCAGTCCCTGTTCTGGATTTGAAGGGTTTGCTTGTTCTGTCGGCAGAATTGTGGAATTCAACGCTGCAGTTGGTCAAGGTGTGGGTATCGCTGCGGTTAATGCCATTCTAAATAACAAAAATCTAGCCGATGTATCTAACCGAGAAGTGAGACAAGTTCTCGCTGAAACAGGTCAGTTACCTAAAATTTTTGGAGTTCCAAATAATAGTGATGCCATGCTATTGGCGCAATTCGAGACTCTTGCCAGTTCGGATGCTATTGCGTAATATTCATTCCGGCTGCACTCCTCATGATTGTTGAGTGTTGACTGTTGATTGTTGACTGTTGACTGTTGGCTGTTGACTAAAATTATGCTTTCGGGACAACGGACTGTTTGGATATTTGAACAAATACCGCTGCAACCGGAAACGATATAATAGCACTTTCAATAAACAATGCAATAGTAAGTTGGGCAGGGGGAATGAAACTCAAGCCAAAAGTTTTTAGCAAAAAATGAGGGAATTGCTATTAGTATTATGCCACATCGAATGACAACCATTAAGTTGGTTTGTAGTGAGGAATTTCATCCTCATACAATTCTGAGCACTTCCGTCGTCACTACAAACCTATAACGGTGATTTTACCGGAAATTATATAATACCTCGATCGCCTGCAACGAATTATTGTGCTGCGCGGCACTAACCGGTGAAACAACTTTTCAACTGGAGACTTCGCTTGATTTTTCCAGCTTGGTTTCCCGCACAAACAAGAAAAGCGGGAAAGCACATGAAAACGAAACAAGCAAACCCAGAATTATGTACAGCCCTACAAAACTTATATCCAATCGTTTTGACTCAGCGTACATCCAAGTGCTTCCTGCTACAGTTGCGATAAACAAATCTAAGCTTACCGATTTCGCAGCAAGATTAGCCGAACTCTCGTTTACAAAGTCCAGCAAGCCAGCATTGCTAAAAAACTGCAAGTTATAGTACCAAGGCAGCACAAGCCCCAGAATTGCTAGGATGAGATAAATGATTCGCTTAACGCTCATAATTACCTTACCTGTTCGTTGATTAACTGTATTAGCCTACTCGCTAACAACAAATCCTTACTTCTTCTGTGGGCACTTCGGATGAATCCCCCCCTGCAAACAAATGTAAGCAATTTGACTTTTATCTAAATTCTTAGCCTCCGCAAAATCAACTCCTAGGAATCTACCGGATTTACTACCAGTCGGATTTTGAATAAATTGATCCGAAGCTGCCTTCCCTAGAAACACAGCGCCTTTAAAATCGGCTCCCGCTAAATTCGCGCCTCTAAAATCAACCGAACTCACCTCTGCATTCCTAAAATTCGCATCTTGCAACTGAGCATCTTTTAAATTCACGTTGGCGAGTTTAGTCGAAGTCAAATTTGCCTTTTGTAAGTTTGCGCCACTCAAATCAGCACCAGATAAATCAGCACCTTGCCATTCCGATTTAGACAAATTTGTCAAGGACAACTGAGCGCCTTGAGCCTTCACTTTGCCCAAACGCGCACCTGACAAATCTGCTCGCGACAAATTCGCGCTTCCTATATCTGCTCCGGTAAAACGGGCATTTTTTAACAGTGCTTCCTGTAAATTTGCTCCAATTAAAATAGCACTGCTGAAATTAGCTGAATTCAAATTGCCCTTTGACAAATTAGCTTTGTTCATGACAGCGCGCACAAAATTAGTCCCGTTCATTACAGCACTGTTCAAAGACGCCCCGACCAAATTTACTCCTTCCAAATTAGCGCCGCTCAAGTCAGAAATCCAATCGTCAAATGTACCCGGACGCCTGTCTTCGCCGGTGCCGTAAAAGCGAGTTCCCTGCAAGCTGGCATTGGTTAAATTGGCATTTCTCAACTTAATTCCCGACAAGTCAACTTTGTTTAAAACTAAAGTAAACTGAGATGGGCCGGCGGGACTTTGAGCTAAATCCGTGCGGCTCAGATCGGCGCCGTTGAGTTGGCTGCTATACACTGTGAGAATTTTGCCGATCGCCCTTTGTACTGTTCGCTGGCGGGCGGCCGCTAACTCGCGTTCCGGGGCCTTGCCGCCAAACCGCAGGGAATCGAGGTCGTTGCTGAGGGCCTGATTCAACCGCTGCAACTCAGGCAAAGCTTTCGGCCCGCTACTGACTAAAGCTTGCTGGATCGCGTCCAGCATGGCGCGGTTGTCTTCTTGAGCTAGCAAATCCGCTAGCAAGGGTACGGCGCGGGAGTCTTCCACCGCCCCCAAAGCCAAAATAGCCGATCGCCTGCCGGATGCCCCGCTAGCCGATGTGGGAGACAATTTGCTAACTAAAGCTACAAATAATTCGTCGTTCCGCTGCCGGGAATCCCGCATATTTGCTTGACTTTGAGTGTAGATGAGAGTGCCAACAAACAAAGTTAAAATCAATCCCGCGCTGCCGACGGTAACTATCACTAGAGTTGTGCCTGGGTGTTGGCGCATCCAATTCCACAAACTGGCATTTGCTTTCAGGCCGCTTTGTGGAGTCACAACCAAAGCCGCAATCTGCGCGTCTTCCTCAGTCCAATCTGGACTCTTGACAGGATTGTCAGATAGTTGATTCGATCGAGCGTTGACCACCAAAGTATTGGCGAGGCGATCGTGTCCGGATTGGCGTTTGTAGCGCAATGCCAAAGCGCCGTCTGCGAGCACTGCCAAGCCGCTGAGCCCCCCTAAAATCAGCAAATCTGGAAACGCACCGCTCAAGCGCCAAATGCCGTAAGCGACGCCCAGAGGCACTCCCCAGCGCCCCAAACTTTCGCGAATTAGCACTTGCCCAAAACCCGGAGGAGTACCCGACGCTGTGACAACTTTGACCCCGAACCAGCGTTTGGGGATAGTTTGACCGGTTCGGGCGAGCAAAAACAGTTGCCACCCCGCTAAAACTGCCGGTGCCAGCAGTGCCCCTGACCAGAATAGATTAGTTAGGTGTGCGACTCTGGGGCTGCGATCGCGCATCGGTATGCCCAAAGTACGGGCGACGGTTTCGGATGCTGCTGCTACTGAGGAATTGAGTGGCGCTGTTTGATCTTCCTGGTTGACCAATGCCCCGATACTGAAGGGAACAAGGGCGCTGGCCGCAATTAACGAAATTTCCACTGCCCAAGCGCCGCACCTGCGAACCAGCAGTGGCATTTGCTTGGATTGTGTTTGCCAAGACGGATCGGGTTGATTGATGCCGCTGGGCGCGGTGGGGTTAGCCATATTTAAAAATTCCTATTATTTGTCGTTAGTATTTGAGGACTGGGGCGAAATTGCCAATTTATACGCTATGTAGATTAGCACTCCGAGAACGGCAAGAGTCATCAGGGCCGAAATTAGCTGTACGATGCTATTGAAGACTGTCAGGACAATTATCGCTCCGACGGCAAAGGCTGCCACCTGCCCCGGTTTGGGGAGTCTTTGAAACTTGTCCAGTAATTGATTGTATAAGGTTCCGACGGCTTGATAGCTGTCTGAATTTTGTGTGATGAGTGGCGATCGTTCTACTTTAGCTTTTAGTTCTCCGAACGCTTGCTGCCAATTGAAGTTATTTTGAGGATTCATAAAAAAATTCGGAAGTTATTTTCGATTAATGTGTTTGGAACCGCCATTATCCCCTACCGTCAAAGAACTATAACCAAATGCCATTGTGTGAGGAAACATGAAGATCAATTATCCGGGCGATCGCGGCAAACTGTGGTTTAGCTCGATCGTGACCGTAGCCTTGGCAATGATTTTAGCGGATGCCGGTGCTATTCGGAGCCAACCGCTACAAATTGCTCCGGGATTTCCCGAACCGCTGGGAGTTTCTGGAGTTTCCGGCGGCCCGAACAATAGCGGCGACTGCGGTTTTGTGTCCCAAGCACCGAACCACGTCATCGAAGTAACGCAGGATTTACCTTACTGGCGGATTGCAGTACAAACCGCTGGAGCTCCGAGTTTGATGATTCAGGGGCCGAGGGGGCGTTTCTGCGTCCTGCCGGCGAATGCTGCTGCGGGGAATGTAGAATTTTCCGGTTATGGGGACAAGGGAACTTATGTTATTTTTGTGGGCGATCGATCTCAAGGTCAACACCCTTACTCTCTCTCTATTTCCCAAAAGCGCAATTAACAATACAACGGGATTAGGAGGCTTGCTGTCATAAACTGGGCTTTTTGGCGATCGTAAATAAGCTGGAATTCTGACAGCAAGTGCGGGGAATAGGGATTTCATATCAATTTTGTATTTGGTCTTTAACCCACTTGCGAAACAATCTGAGAGTTTGACTCGTGCCCGCTGTTTGACTTTGTTCGCAATATTGAGAAATAGCTTCAATAATTGGCAGATTGGGAAAAGTCGGACTAATTTCCGATTCAACATATTTCCCATCTTGAAGCACATTAATCTGAAGCTTTTTATATTCATAGCGCCAGATTTCAGGTACTCCCAAAGCTTCGTAAGCATCGAGTTGAGTTTTGGAAGTTAGATCGACTTCAATTGCTAAGTCAGGCGGCGGATCTACAGTTAAGTCTATCCGCTTTTTGCCAATCATTAGAGCGTGATTCTGAATGTAAAAGCAGTTGTCAGGTTCAATTCCTTGTAACATACTTTTTCTCTTAAAAGTCGTAGAACCAAAACATTCTCGATCAATTTCAAGTTCTTCGAGTAATATTTTCACCATATCGCCAATGATTTCCTTATTGAATTCATGTTCTGGTAGTGGCATCCTAATCTCCAAAGTTCCTTGACTGTAAGCTATTCTAGAGCCACGGTGTTCTCCCAACTCTTCTAAAATTGCTTCAAATTCCTGCCAGTTGACATCATTAAACAGCACTCTATGTCCTGGGGGTACACTGATTTGCCTTAATTGCAGCGATACCATTTCAACCTCCGATTTATTTTTTAAGTTTATTATCAATACTCCGGACAGTTTTTGAGACCGAGGCTGAAACCCTCATTCTACCGTTAGCATTTGACCTCACTGAGAAGGCTGAAACCCGCATTCTGCCGTTAGTGATTGAAAACTGTCCGGACTATTGATTATAACTGATACCATCTTTTAAGTTGATGGGTGTACAGCGCCCTCTCAACTTAATTTACTGTTAACTGCCAAAAATCGAGCTGTCTAATCTGCGTTTTTTTGCTGGCTGTAAAGTTCCTTAAACTTGCGCTGCTGCTCGTTGTGATCTACGATCGGAGAGGGATAATGAAGAAGTCGGCGTTCTAAAGGCGAAATATTTCCTGTTAGCAAAACTTTAGTATCAACGCGACGCAATTCTGGAACCCAGTGCCGAATATATTCCCCTTCCGGATCGAATTTTTGAGCTTGATTGGCGGGATTGAATATTCGCAAAGGTTTCGGGTCCATGCCGCTAGATGCGCTCCACTGCCAGCCGCCGTTGTTAGCAGAAAGGTCGCCATCTATCAATTTTTGCATGAAGTATTTTTCGCCCCACTGCCAGTTAATAATTAAATCTTTGGTGAGGAAACTGGCGACTATCATGCGGCAGCGATTGTGCATCCAACCTGTCTGATTTAACTGCCGCATTGCTGCATCGATAATAGGATAGCCAGTTTTGCCTTTACACCAAGCTTGAAAGAGCTTTTCATCGTTCTCCCAAGGAAAGTCTTTGAATGCTTGACGGTAGGGGCCGTCTGCTAATTCTGGGAAATTATACATGGCGTGTTGGTAAAATTCCCGCCACGCTATTTCCTGTTGCCAAGTACGGATGCTTGTAGACGCTTCTTCGCTGCGGCAAGTGTCCATTACTATCTGGGTAGCTTGCCAAACAGTGCGGATGCCAATTGCACCAAATTTGAGGGCGGCGCTGAGTTGGGATGTGCCGTTAATGGCGGGGAAATTGCGCTGTTCTTGATATTGGTAAATTGCCCGATCGCAAAATTCTTCTAATTTTTGTTGCGCTGCATCTTCTCCTGGTTCTATTACTAATGGGTTTTCCCAAATAAATCCCAAACTAGAGGCAGTTGGCACTGTTTCCATTGCACCTGCTTGGTTGGCGATTGCTTGTTCTTCGGCGGTTAATCCGGTCATTAATTCCAGATAAGTTATCGGCAGTGTCTCTACTGGTTGGGCTTTGGGTTTACTGTTCCATTTTTTCCAAAATGGTGTATAAACTGTGTAGGGAGTCTTTGTACCGCTGCGAATTTCATCTGGGGCGTGCAGGAGTTGATCCCAGAAATTTTGAACTTGAATTCCTGCTTGTTGGAGGGCGTTTGATACAGACTGATCGCGCTGTTTTGCGTAGGGTTCTACATCCCAGTTCCAAAATACTGCTTGAGCATTTATAGCTGTTGCTAATCTCGGTATTCCTAGGATCGGGTCATCTTGAATTATCAGCAATTGGCTGCCTGCATCCCTGTAACGCGAGGAGAGTTTTTGCAAGCAGCCTATCATGTATGTGACTCGGGCTGGCGCTACGTCATCGCGATTTAGGATATTGCGATCGAGACAAAAAATTCCGACTACTTTCGGGCTTTGCTGGCGCGCTGCTGCCAGTCCGATGTTGTCAGAAATACGCAAGTCGCGGCGGTGCCAAAATAAAATTAGATTGGATATATCGGACATTCGATTTTAGATTTTAGATTTTAGATTTTAGATTTTACAGCCCTGGACACACGCGGGGTCAAAAACCCGGTTTCTAAGTTAATATTTATCGGTTTGACGCACGATTTTTATAAGAAACCGGGTTTTTTTGTCAGTCCTATTTACATCAAAAAGGGACGTGCCAAGAAAAAGCTAGAAATAGATTTTGAATCAATTGGTTCCCCAGCTAAGATAGCTTTTTCTAATTCTTCCGGGGTGAATAAAACTGTCTCCATGTCTTCGTCATCGTCTTGTGCTGGCGGCTTTTCCAGTTTTTCCAAATCTTGGGCTAAGAAAGCATAAATGATTTCGTCGGAATAACCGGGGGCGAGAAAAAATTGCCCTAATTTATGCCATTTTCCGGCGCGATATCCGGTTTCTTCTTCGATTTCGCGTTTGATAGTTTCGGCGGGATTTTCATTGATTTCTACTGTACCTGCGGGAAATTCTAAAATTCGCCCTTTTGTGGCAAAGCGATATTGGCGTACCAATACGAGTTTACCTTCGGGTGTGACGGGAACTGCAAGTGCTCCGCCTGGGTGGCGAATACATTCCCACTCGCCTTCGGAACCGTTGGGAAGGCGGAGGGTGGCTACGTCAAAGTTGAATTTGCGCCCTTGGTAAAATAGGCGTTGTTTGAGGAGTTGGGGTAGTTCTTGACCGATCGACATAAGCGACAAGCGAATAATGTTAGCGTGCACCGATTTAAGACATCATAGGCGATCTCATAGGATTTTAGATTTTAGATTTTAGATTTTAGATTGGGAATGACTGATGACTATCACACTTGGCAGCTTACCTAGGGTTGCATTTTTTTTGAAACTGGTACGATCCGTGAATTTTGCTCAATATTTACAGTTACAATTTTTGCACTCCGGAACAATCTGCGGTTTGCAGGAGTTGGGCGATCGCACTTTTCGTCACCGGATGCACCCAATCCGGGGCAATTTCTGCTAAAGGTACTAATACAAAAGCTCTTTCGGTCATCCGGGGATGAGGTAGAGTCAGTGTCGGAGTTTCTAGGATTAAATTGTCGTACAGCAGCAAATCTAGGTCGAGGGTTCTTGGCCCCCATTTTTCTCGGCGAATTCGATTAAATTTTATTTCAATTTCTAATAAAGCTGCTAGCAATTGTTCGGGTTCTAGTGCCACTTCGAGGATGGCGCAGGCGTTGATGTAATCGGGTTGGGGCGGCCCGACGGGGGCGGTTTGATACCAGCTTGAATGGGATTTTACTGCTATTCCTGGGGTGTTGTTGAGGGTGGCGATCGCGCTTTTGAGTGTGGCGAGGGAGTCACCTAAGTTGCTACCGAGGGCGATCGCACATTTTGTTGATTTCATAAAAGAAGAAGGTTCGGCAACGGATTGTGTAACGGATGTAACGGATGTAACGGATGTCAGTCCGATGGAAAAGGGAAGAAGGAAGAGGGAAGGCACGACACGGATTTTGACACGAATACACGGATTAATTATCGAGGGTTCCTTCTGATGTTGAAGGAAGAAGGAAGAAGAGTAACGCGGGGGCGGGTTGATCGATATCCTTTACTACCGACAAACATTTCGAGTAAAATCCGCCCCTAAAAGCCTAATTTTTGGTGGGTAAATTAAGCCTATAGGACACTTTTTTAGGGAAATGTGGTGACACAAAATATTATTTTAATCAAATATTAACTTCGTGTTAAATTTTATTAACTATCATTGACAAGTGTTAGTATTTAGTCTCAAACATAATGAATTTGTACCTACGCTTATTGTCGGCTGTCATTCTAGCAATTATCAGTTTAACAGCAAGTATATCAATAGGTTTGGCTGAAACAAAAGAGCGCTACCTTACCCTAGATGCGGACGGCAGTCAATCTTTTGCGAGTTTAGTGCAGCAGGCGGAAGATTTAGCGAAAGAGTCGATCGCCCGCGAGTTTCAAGAAAATCCGGCATTAACAGAAGTTACAATCATCATTACAGCCGATCGCAGCCGACAAAGAGTTCCAGTTTTGCGATCGAGAGTATCCCGCCACGACTGGCAACAAGATGCGAGAATTGAACAGTGGACTAGATATTTTGCCGATGCTCAATTGCTGCTGGGATTCCGAAACGGCAATATTTCGTCCCCAAATTCTGGGTATTCGCAAGTGATGAATGCACCTGCGCCTAGTCGATCGACATCCCCAGAAAATGACCCGGGTTTTCGAGATGATTGAAATCGGGCATCGGGCATCGGGCATCGGGCATCGGGCATCGGGCATCGGGCATCGGGCATCGGGAATTGGGCAAACAGGGCAAACAGGGCATTGGGAATTGGTAACAAATAACAAATAACCAATAACAAATAACCAATAACCAATAACCAATTATTAACCCAAATATAATTCCACTTTAATTAACCTTCAGGTTAACTTCCCTTAATTGAACAGTGATAGAGTTTCATACGGAATCATCAGATTAGGGAAGTTGGGCTGAACAGGAATTTATGTCTAAAATAACTCGCCGACAACTGTTAATTTTCTTCGGCAGCAGTGCAGCTACCACTGTGCTTGCCCCTCAACTAACTAAAACACTATTCGGCATCAATTCCACCTCGGCCGAAGCTGTAGTTCCGCTATCTTTCACTCCGTTAAGACTTCCCCACCCGCTGCCGATTTATCAAGAATTGTCCAGCTTTATGCCGACGGGCTTAAACGGACAGGGAACCGTGATGGCGGCCTCACAGGATACTAAATTAACGAGTTACAGCATTGTTGACGATGTGGTTGTGCCGCCGGAATACGAACGCTATGTGATTGTCCGCTGGGGCGATCGAGTTTTCCCCAATCCGGCAGACTATTTCGGCTACAACTGCGACTATACAGCCTTCCTACCCCTTCGCGGCAGCAGTGACGACGGTTATCTCTGGGTTAACCACGAGTATGTAGGTTTCCCTATGTCGAAAGTGACGCCGGAAGCGCCGTCTGATCTGGCACCATTTCCAACAACCGATCGCGCTGTCCTCGGTATAGACTTATCCGTAAAAAATCGCGATACCCTCGGCGAATTTCTGTACAATCTCGGTGGTTCGATCGTCCGCATCACCAAACAGTCTAACGGTAGATTTGGGGCGATCGCCGGCGACTCTCTCAACCGACGCATTCACGGACTTTCAGGGCTAGGAATCAACAGCCAGCGTACCGACAAATACAAAGATGTCACCTCCTGGGGAACCAGACAAGGGGATAACGAGTACCTCACGGGCACGGGCCCCGCAGCCACCCAAGTCTTCGCGCAAGTCAACACCGACGGACTCGGCAACCGCATCATCGGTACAGCCTACAACTGTTCCGGCGCCACAACCCCGTGGGGAACAATCCTCTCCGCTGAAGAAAACTTCCAAGGTAGCGAACTATTCTTCGTCGGAGTTCAGGAAAACATCAAACCCAACGGCGGCCAAACCGGCTACGCCAAGGGTACTACGGGCGAGGAATTCGGCTTAGTCGGCGAAAAATACGGCTGGATGGTAGAAGTCGATCCCCAAGATCCAAGTTTCCGCCCCCGGAAGCACACATGGTTGGGCCGTTTCCGCCACGAAAACGTCGCGATTCGCGCTGAAGCAGGCCGCAAGTTAATAGGGTACATGGGGGACGATCGGCGCGGCGGACACACCTGGAAATTTGTCAGCAACGGTACTGTCACCAATCCCGCAGATAAAAACAACAGCCGATTGTTTGAAGACGGCATTTTGTACGTTGCCCAATATAACCGCAACGGTACTGGAAGATGGCTGCAGCTAACAATCAATGCCCAAACTAATCCGTTGAGTCCAAAAAAAATGGGAGAAGCGGAATTAGCAAGTTTTGGCAAAGCTCAAAGAGATGCCGCTACTCGCTTCCCCAAACGCGCCGGAATTGCTGGTCAAACCGAAGACGGCGGTTCTTTTGTAGTAGATACAACCAATGAAGCAACAGCACTTCCGGGCTACCAAAATAAAACTCTGGCTGATTTCTACAGCAGCCAAGGCGCGGTTTTAGTTGATGCTTTCTTAGCTGCTAATTTGATTGGTGGCACTCCGACGGCGCGGCCGGAAGATTTGGAAGTTAATCCTACTACTAAAGAAGTTTTCATTGCTTATACTGACGCCGCACCCGGAAGCGACGGCTATCCAGATTCTCGCATTTTTACTGTTGCTAAATACGATAGCGCAGTCAACAGCACTCAGCAGTCGGGAGGACTTTACAAAATAATTGAAGACAGTCCCGACGGTGCAGGTTTGACGTTCCGCTGGCAACGTTTGGCTCAAGGCGGAGAAGCGGGTTCGGTAGGTGGGTCGGGATTTGCTAGTGCCGACAATTTGGATTTTGACGCTCAAGGCAATATTTGGGCCGTCACTGATATGTCTACGAGCACGCACAACGGTTTTGATGTGGGTGCGAGTGGAAAGCCAACGACAATCGACCACAAAAAGACGGGAAATGTGTCAGATTTGACTGGTGTTTTCGGCAACAATTGGCTGTTTTACATTCCGACTTCCGGCCCGAATGCAGGAACAGTAATTCCGTTTGCTTACGGCCCGAATCGCTGTGAAATGACGGGGCCGACTTTTGTCGGGCGAGATACGTTGTTGCTTGCGGTGCAGCATCCTGGGGAAGATTGTCCGATCGATGATGGTACTGTACTGAGTCGGCAAATTGAAATGTTGGATTTGAACGGTGCTGTTTTTAATCAAACTCGTAGTGTTTCTCGCGGCAGTTTGTGGCCGAGTAATATTGAGAATGACAGGCGTCGTTCGCCGATGCCGTCGGTGATTGGAATTCGTCGGGTGCGATCGACTCCAACGGGTCAGTTTGTTTAAATCTCACATCTTGCACCATTGTCCAGAACAGGCAAGATGCCTGTTCCACAAAGAGTGAATTTTCTTGTGGAACAGGCATCTTGCCTGTTCATAAAAAGCTTATTGAGAATGGTGCAACATCTCAGTTTAAATAGGACTTACGCATCGGGGCCCAGAAACCGGGTTTTTACGAATCTGGAGTAAGATTAAATGAACCGCGAGGCACGCGGACGCGAAGAAAGAGAAAGAAGAAGATACTGTTCTTTCTTCGCAATCTTCGCGTCTTCGCGGTTCGTTCAAATACTAAAAAAAATCGCTAGGATAATTAATATCAAATCCCTTGACAGGGAAATTTTTAAGAAAATTTTACTTGGCGATATAAATCGGCGATCGAAATTTCTAGATTCACCGATTCAAGCTGCAAGGAATCGCCTAAACCATACTCGGAGAGAACCCATTCCCCCTGTTGATTGCGCCGAAACATTTCTACTCCTGGCTGTTCAACTTGCACCAAGACATACTCTTGCATTGTTGAAAATTGGCGGTATTTAGCAAATTTAATGCCGCGATCTGCTGCTTCTGTGGAAGGCGATAAAACTTTGATAATTAAGGAAGGAAATTGCACTAATTGCGGATCGTTATCATGCTCATCACAAGTTACCACAACATCAGGATAAAAATATTTTTGCCCTCGTTCCACTTGGACTTTGACATCCGTGATGTAAGGTTCGCAAGGGCGATATACAAGGGCATCATCTAGGATTCTGAAGAAATTTCCTGAAATTCGATTGTGATTGCGGGTGCCGCCACTCATGGCGACTACTTCGCCATCCCAATACTCGTAGCGTTCCTCTTGGGTGGGTTCCCAAGCCAGGTATTCTTCTGCACTCATCGATAGGCGATCGGGTAAGGCAACCATAATGCGATCGGGAATGAAGTATGTTTATATAATAGCTTGAAGAAAAAGCGATTAAAAGGGCGGGTTTTTGAGATTGTCAATTATTGGCAGATATTTTTCGTGAGGGGAGCCCCTAACGTATTAGGGGTAATCTACCGGACATGATATCAGAGGTTTTGATTCCTCTGATTTAGATATTCCTCAAGCCTGCTGAGTCTGACGGGTTGTCAGCCCGTCAGGGAATAAATTCCTCTTGTAAGTCACTGTAATTGATTAAGTACGATCGTACCAACTTTGCAGCGCCAAGCGATGAACTTCCCGCCAGCTAATATTTTTTAGTCTGGCAATTTCCGCGCAATCCTCATATTCCGGCTGCACATTAGTAATCGTTTCTCCAGACTTAGCAACTTTTATTTGCACTTCGCCGTATTCTGTTTGAACAGTCTCGATTTCTCGGTGTAAAATAGTTCTCTGTTGAGTCGATCGCCTAATTCCCAGAGTAGTAGTTTCGCGAAAGATCACAGCTTCGCAAGCATCCTCAAATTCTGGATGACAAATCGCAGTTAACAAAACCCCCAGCCGCGACTTTTTCATCACAATTGGGGCAGTGAAAACATCCAGAGCTCCGGCGGCAAACAAAGCATCAAAAACATAGCCGATCGCCTGCGGACTCAAATCATCAATTTGCGTTTCCAGTACCGTAATAGTTTCTATGGAATTGGGCATTGGGAATTGGGAATTGGGCATCGGGAATGGGGAATTAGTAGCCGTCTTTCTCCCACTCTCCCACTCTCCCACTCTCCCCCTCTCCCCTTCTGACTTCTCCCCAATCCAGAGGCGCAAAATATTAGGAATTGCCAGGTTTCGAGAACCTGCACCCAAACCGATCGCCTGAATTTGCATCGACGGTGGCGGCCCGAAACTAGCGGCGAGAGTACAGGCGATCGCAGTTCCCGTAGGAGTACACAATTCGCGATCGATCCCATTGCTATAAACCGGCACTCGGTGCGTTTCCCACAACCGCATCACCGCCGGCGTCGGCACCGCTAATCGGCCGTGGGCCGCCTTCACCGTACCTGCGCCAGTCGGCATCGCCGAAAAGTAAAACTCCTGAATATCCAACCAATCCAAACCCAAACAAGTACCGACAATATCAATAATTGCATCCGTCGCCCCCACCTCGTGAAAGTGAACCTCGCTTGCGGGGATACCATGTACGGCACCTTCTGCATCTGCTAATTTGCCAAATACGGCCAAACTCCAAGCTTCCACGCGCGGAGGCAATTTTGCAGAGACGATGATTTGCTCAATTTCGGGCAAATTGCGGTGATGACTGTGGCTAATTTCGGCATCAGCTTCGCCGTGACTGTGAGAATGTTCTTCCCCGTGATGATGGTGGTGGCGGGCGTCAAAAGTCGGGGATTCGGTTTCTGAGGGATCGAGTTCGGTAGCGGAATTTTGGGGTTTTAACCACAAATCCGCAGCTAAATCGACATAAAATTTAGTTGCTTGTTGAGTATTCCGGTGGACTAATTCCGTCCGCAACTGGTACTCTGTCGAAATGCCGAGCAAATTGAGTTTTTCGATTAGGTAGTCTAAAGGAACGCCAGCGTGGACGAGAGCTCCGATGCACATATCGCCAGCAATGCCGGTTGGACAGTCAAAATAAGCTATTTTATTCATTGTTAACAATTAATTTTTAGCATTGATTGTTTCACTCGATATTTCGATCGCCCACTTAGCCTGCAATATCTTAACATGGCAACTATTTACGAAGTGCATCCAGTTGCACCCCAAAGAGACCGGATCGAGAAGATTACAAAAGCTCTAAAAGATGGGGCCGTGATGCTTTATCCGACAGATACAGTTTATGCGATCGGCTGCGATCTCAACTCCAAGTCTGCGGTAGAAAGAGTCAGGCAGATCAAGCAACTATCCAATGATAAGCCTTTAACGTTCTTGTGTTCCTCTCTGTCCAATATCACCGACTATGCTACAGTCAGCGATGAAGCATACAGAATTATCAAGCGGTTAATACCGGGGCCTTATACATTTCTGCTGCCAGCGACAAAGTTAGTGCCACGGTTGGTAATGAGCCCGAAGCGCAAAACCACTGGAATTCGCGTTCCCGACCAGCGGCTTTGTTTTACAATGTTGGAAGCCTTGGGCAATCCAATTATTTCAACATCCGCTCACATTACCACGGATGATGAAGGTGCTGCACCGGTGCCAGCAGAAAAAGCAGAAAGTTTTGGCAAAGCTGAACTTTTTGACTGTTTTTCAAAGTTAGTAGATATCATTGTCGATGACGGTTCCGATCCGGGATATCAAGTTTCTACCATTCTCGATTTGACACAAAGCGAACCGATTGTTGTTCGCCGTGGTTTGGGTGCGGAAGCTGTCGCCGTTTGGGAAGATTAAAATTTGAGGATGCTTTCGCTTCTCCAACAGTCCGCCGGGGGTTCAAAACCCCCGTCGAGAGAGCGAAAGTCCTCTCAAAGAGGACTGTTAAATATAGCGGTTATGGTATTGAATTTAATTAAGCTCAGTCCTATATTTTAAAAAATTGACAATTATCAGAGTAGCAATCGCTATCAGTAGATATTAGATATTATTTCTATTTTAACTCATCGCAACTTATGTTATTACTCCCTAATTTCCACATTCGTCTTAAGACGACTTCAGCTATGAGCCAGGGAATTAATTCCCTGGCAGCCTGTCGGAATCGCCAGCTAACAAACCTGCGGCAAAAACCTAAGCCTCTACCTTAACTCCTTTCCAAAAAGCAATATATCCGGCAATATTTTTAGCAGCATCTTTTGGAGTTGGATAGTACCACGCAGCATCTTTATTAACTTGTCCGCCGACTTCGACACTGTAGTAACTAGCAACACCTTTCCAACCGCAAGTAGTGTGAGTGCTGCTGTCTTTGAAATACTCACGGTTGATGGCATCGGCGGGGAAATAATAGTTGTTGTCTACAATTTCGCACTTGTCGCTCTCGGCCAAAACGGCACCATTCCAAATTGCTTTCGGCATCAGTTTTTCTGGTTAAATTGAGATTCTCAATTATTGTAACTGTATTTGTGCTCAAAAGGCATAGAATAGTTGAGAAGCCAACAACCAACTACTGCAAATGCCAGCGTCTCATCCGCCAATATCTTCTGTGCCACTGTCCCTGGAACAAGCTCTTAAACATTTTTTTGGCTATGACTCTTTCCGTCCGGGACAGCAGGAAATTGTCGAAGCTGCTTTACAAAAACGGGATATGATGATTGTCATGCCGACGGGCGGTGGCAAGTCTTTGTGTTTTCAATTACCGGCACTGTTGAAACCGGGATTGACGGTGGTTGTTTCGCCGTTAATTGCTCTGATGCAAGACCAGGTGGAGGCTTTGCAGGATAATGGAATTGGGGCGACTTTTCTCAACAGCACTTTGAGCAGTCAGGAAACCCGATCGCGCGAAACAGCAATTCTCGAAGGTAAGATTAAATTGCTTTATGTTGCACCCGAACGCTTGCTGGGTGAGAGATTTTTACCATTTTTAGATATAGTAGCAAATAAGTTAGGAATTTCGGCATTTGCGATCGACGAAGCCCACTGCGTTTCGGAATGGGGACACGACTTTCGACCAGAATACAGGCAAATGCAACGAGTGCGCGATCGATATCCCGACATTCCCATTATGGGACTAACCGCCACCGCCACCGAGCGCGTCCGCCAAGACATCATCCAGCAGCTAACTCTGCGAAATCCCTACATCCACGTCGCCAGCTTCAACCGCCCCAATTTATACTACGAAGTCCGCCCCAAAACCAAGCACA
The DNA here is from genome assembly GCF_036704705.1 of Microcoleus sp. K1-B1. Classification (NCBI taxonomy): domain Bacteria; kingdom Bacillati; phylum Cyanobacteriota; class Cyanophyceae; order Oscillatoriales; family Microcoleaceae; genus Microcoleus; species Microcoleus sp. K1-B1. Next base: position 118,252 of record NZ_JAUBSH010000007.1, read on the forward strand.
GTTTTGCCGAAGTTTTGGAAATCATCCAAAAAAAAGGCGGTTCCGGAATTATCTATTGCCTCAGTCGCAAAAAAGTTGACGAACTTGCCTCTAAATTGCAACAAAGTGGCATCCCAGCCTTACCCTACCACGCGGGCATGAACGATGTCGATCGCGCAACCAATCAAACCCGCTTCATTCGCGACGACGTGCAAGTAATGGTAGCCACAATTGCCTTTGGTATGGGCATTAACAAACCAGACGTGCGGTTTGTAATTCACTACGACTTACCCAAGAACCTCGAAGGATACTATCAAGAATCAGGCCGCGCAGGCCGAGACAACGAACCCGCCCATTGCAGCTTATTTTTTGGCTACGGCGATGTCAAAATGATCGACTACATCATCGAGCAAAAACCTGACCCACAAGAACAACGAATTGCTCGCCAACAGTTGCGTCGAGTAATAAACTATGCAGAATCCACAGATTGCCGTCGTACAATCCAGTTAAGTTATTTTGGCGATTCATTCCCCGGAAACTGCGGTACTTGCGATAACTGTTGCAACCAAAAACCCGTAGAAGATTGGACACTTGAGGCAATGAAGTTTCTTTCTTGCGTCGCGAGGTGCAGAGGAAAGTTGGGCATGAATTACATTGAAAAATTTGGCATGAATCACATTATAGACGTGCTGCGAGGCTCTAAAAATCAAAAGGTTTTGCAGTACCAACACGACAAACTTTCTACTTACGGAATTGGCAAAGATAGAAGTGCAGACGAGTGGAAAATGTTAGCGCGATCGCTTTTACATCAAGGATTATTGAACGAAACCAGCGACGGCTTTCCAATTTTGAAACTTAACGAGAGGAGTTGGGAAGTAATGAAGCGCCAGCGAACAGTTGAAATAGCCGTCGAACCGAAACGGGAAGTGCAGGCAAAAACTCGCTCTTTGGCAGTAGAAATTGAAAGCTTATTTGCAATATTGCGGGCACTACGCAAGCAAATTGCCGACGAACAATTTGTGCCACCTTACGTAGTTTTTGCCGATAAAAGCTTGCGAGATATGGCAGAAAAACGCCCGCAAAATCTCACAGAATTCGAGGAAGTTTACGGCGTGGGTAGCAACAAGCGAGATAAGTACGGCAAGGTTTTCTTGGAGGCAATTCGCACTTTTTGCCAAGAACAAGGATTGCCAAGTGGTGCTGCATCTTCTGATGTCGCTAATCTTCCCAATCTTTCCAACGTTGCGTCTTATTCGCAGATGCAAACTTGGGAATTATACCGACAAGGTTTGACAGTTCAAGGAATAGCTAATGCGCGGGGTATGAGTCCTAATACTATTTCTGGTCATCTGATAGAGTTGATGGAAATGGGCAGGGAAGTTGATATAAATTTATTGGTAGAATCGGAACGCCAGCAGGCGATAGTGTACGCTATTGAAGTTATGGGGGATGAAAAACTGAGAGCAATTTATGATTTTTTGGAAGAACGTTATACCTTTGAGGAGATTAAGTTTGTGCGCGCTTGGTGGCGGCAAAATTATGTCGGTTTTTAACCGCAGATGTAGGCAGATAAACGCTGATGATTGATAGGAGGGAGAAATGAAAATTAAAAAAGTAGCTTTTTGGGATAATTTACGAGAGTGGCGTTTTGAACCGATATATTTTTCCAACTTGGCTTTATTAGTTGGTGTCTCCGGTGTGGGCAAAACACAAATTTTGAAAGGCATTTTGAGTTTACAACAGATAGCTAATGGTGCTTCATTAAATGGTTTAGCATGGGACGTTACATTCTCGACAGTAAACAATGTAGAATATCGCTGGCAAGGCGAATTTGAAACAAAAGAAAATCTGCCCTTCATTCTTAATGATGACGGCGAAACTAATGAATTTAGAATTGTTAGTGAAAAATTATTCAGAGAGGGAAATGCAGTTGTACAAAGAACACCTAATGAAATTATATTTAAAGGCAAGATAACGCCAAAATTGTCTCCATTCCAAAGCGTAGTTGAAATTTTAAATCAAGAAGAAGATATTTCACCTGTTCACCAGGCTTTTAATAAAATAACTAGCAATAATTCGAGTTCAATAGATTATTACGATATAAACTATACAATGATATCAAGGATACAAAAAAGTGATATTTTATTAGATGATATTAAGGAAAGCGATATGCCAACCCAGATAAAATTAGCTTTTATTTATCGCCTTTTTTCAGATATTTTTCCTAAAATAAAAGACATATTTATACAAGCTTTTCCTCAAGTGGAAGACATAAAAATAGAACCAGTACAAGATGAGGAATCCTCATTTATTAGTTTTCCAATTCAAATAAAAGAAAAAGGTGTTAATAATTGGATTTTTCAAGACAATATCTCGTCAGGGATGCTGAAAACCTTAATTCACATTAGCCAACTGTATTTGTCGCCCGAAGGCACTCTAATCCTGATTGATGAATTTGAAAATAGCTTGGGGATTAACTGTATCGATGTTGTGACAGATTTGATTGTGGAAAATAGAAATATTCAATTCATTCTCACCAGCCACCATCCTTACATAATCAATAATATTGGAATGGAACACTGGAAAATAGTCACTCGCAAAGGTGGGGTTGTAACTGTGATAGATGCTAAAGATTTGAACTTGGGAAAATCGAGGCATCAAGCTTTTATGCAACTGATTAATCTTGAAGAATACACCGAAGGAATTAAAGTTTAATGAATCTGTATTTTTTGGTCGAAGGAACACAATCGGAGAAAAAAGTTTATCCGGCTTGGCTGTCTTACCTTATACCGGAATTGCAGCGAGTTGAGAGTTGCGATGATGTGAATGAAAAAAATTATTACCTGATTAGTGGCGAAGGATATCCTTCATTATACAATTTCATACCGCCTGCGATCGCCGAAATCAACTCAAACGGAAAATACAGCTATTTTGTAGTGTGTCTGGATGCCGAGGAAAATACTGTTTCTGAACTTGAAACTGAAATTGATGAGTTTTTAAGTCAGCAAAAATTGAAATTAAACAATGCAGAACTTGTGCTGATATTTCAGAATCGATGCTTGGAAAGTTGGCTTCTAGGCAATCGAAAGATTTATTCTAAAAATCCTCAAGATAAACCTTTATTAGATTATACTAGATATTATGATGTTTCCGTTAACTGTCCCGAAAATATGGGCAGATATCAAGAGTTTAATACTCACGCTCAGTTTCATGGAGCTTATTTGAGAGCGTTATTTGAAGCTAAAAATATTACGTATTCTAAGAAACGACCGGGAGATGTACTCAAGCCATTTTATTTGGAACAGCTATTGGCAAGAATTCAAGTTCACCCAGAACAACTTACTACTTTTCGTCAGTTTATCGATTTTTGTAATATAGTTAAATCCAAATTACCAAGTTAAACGCAACAATTATAGGACTTAGGTAGAACCTCTAGATGAGGGTTCCATGCACACCACACCGAGAGCGCTCTAATGCGCCCGTCAAACCACTTAGGCTTCTCTGTGCTCCGCGTGCCACCTACACTTTAGAAGTGTACAATAAATGGTTGACTTCGTTAGCCAGCCATTCGTTAAACAGATTGTGCAATATTTCTTGATACCGTTCAGGGGTTAATTCCGCTGGGAGAAACTTTTCAACCAGAAACAAGTGATATCCTAGTTCTGTTTCAATTGGACGAATTACTTCTCCGGGTTTAGCGCTAAATACGGCGACGGCTATGTCGGGTTTTAAACCCCACCGATAAACCTTGCCTTTGCAACCGCATAAATGCCGACTATTTTCGTCAATGTCGTAAAGATGAGCGGCATCAAAAAAGCTGATTTCTCCTTCTTGAATTTGATAAAATAGTTCCTGAGCAAGCTGGGGGTTGGCAACAACTATTTGATAAAGAATTATTTGGTCGAATTGCAATTTGTTTTGAACGAAATTTTTTTCTACTTCTTTGCTAAACAAGTGTTCGGCTAGTTTTTGGCTGAGGAGCCGCTCGCAAATTCCGGCTTCTAAATCTTCTACAGAAATCATCTGATCAACCAGCCAAGCAATCGTATCTGCAGCTTTCTCCAAACGCTTCTGGCGGCGGAGTTGGTCACCCACAGCTTGAATTTCGTCGGGAGTCACAGTTAACCCCCGTTCCCGGGCTGCTTTCTCAATAACTTTTTTCTGCAAAACCTTTTGACTAAATGTTTTTAATTGCATCTCTTGTCTGAGTTGTTCGATGATTTCACTTTCTTTAATTAATGGCCCGTAAAAGTCCTTCATCTTTCTCTCTCAACTCTATAAATTTACTAACTTCATCCCCCGACGATTCCTGCGGGGTAGTTGGGGTTAACGGTTAACGGTTAGCTACAAGATGTTATTTGGCAAACTAATAAAATCAGCATTGCTCAAAGTTGTTGCACCCGCTGCGTTAACTGTTCCCAAAACAACAGCTAAAATTCGATCGCCATTATTTGAACTAAACTTGAGCAGAGTCGCGTCTGTCGTACCGTCACCATCCGTATCAAACGTGACGAGTGTCAAGTCTGTTACCGAAATTCCCCCTATCAGCCCAATTCGATCGCCTTGAGCGGGATTGAAATCAACGACTCGATCTGCTAACAATGGATTAGCTGCTGCACTCGCTGTTTCCGGTCTAAAGGCAAAGGTATCAGCGCCACTACCTCCAATCAATGTATCGCTGCCAAAGTGGCCGCAAAGAAAATCGTCGCCGTTGCCGCCAATCAGCAAATCTTGACCTTTTCCTCCCCGCAAAGTGTCGTTGCCATCGCCTCCATCGATCGCATCGTTGCCTCCATGACCTGCCATCAGATCATCGCCATTTTTTGAAGGTGTTGGCGTTGGAGTTGGAGTCGTTACTGGCGCTGGTGTTGCTGCTGGTGCCGTTGCTGTCGCGCTCGATGTCGGAGGAACATCAAAAGAAGCCGAAGCTTCTGCGCTGCCACTACTGGAGGTGGCTTCCGGAGTATAAACTGTTTGGCTGCTGTAGCTAGTTTCTCCCGTAGGGGAAGTGGCGATCGCAGTGCTGGTACTGCCGGCGCCACTTTCATTTACGAAGGAACTAGAACTGCTGCCGGCACCAGCGTTGTTTTTCAGCGAATTTAAGGTGTTTAAAATATTGCTGTTTTCAAGATTTAAGGGCTGATCGGCTAGTGAATCTAATGGATGCATCGCGATTTATCTCCTTTTATCTATAAATACGAACAGCATTTGCATGAACATCAACACTACCAATTTCAAATTTAATCTATCTGGACTAATTAGAGCTATGTTGCCAATTTGGCAGATTTGTTTGAAATTACAGGACTTTTGCAAGCTTTCAATTTTTACATTATGTCCAATTTCTCAAGCAAGCGAGGCTCCCCCTCTGGACATCGCTTCCGAGGCTCTGCCTGGAAATCTGTTGTCCGGGGACTCCGAACGGCGGATCGAAGGGGTGGCAGCAGCCTGGAATGCGACGAATTTGGCTGATTTGAATACGATCGCGATCGAACACCACCCGACTCGACTGCCCCAATCCCTCTCTCAATTAAAAACCTGCCAAAATGGCAACACATCTCCTATTTTATATATTTAGATAGAAATTCTTTACATTCCATAATCTGAACTAAATAAATTGTTTGTATTTTGGGTGTCAAGAAATATAGTAAAACTATCTGCTCTGAAAGTTGGGAAATTTTCAGTGAAAGTATCTGCCCTGAAAGTTAGTAAACTTTCAGGATATTTTTATGAGTAAAACTTGCTTAAATAAATAGTTTTAGCAAAATTTATGGTTAATTTAAAAAAAATCATAAATCTGCCAATTTGGCAACACAGGTAGGAAAAGCCTAGCTATATTAAAAACATCAAAGGAAACAACCTTGTTCAGCCAAAACAGAAAAATTTTCTGCTAAAATGGCAAAACAATCCTTGTTATTCTCTGATGGATTGAGCATATAAAAACCAAGTTGTTACCGAAAAAAAGTTCTGCCAAAATGGCAACACAGACACCACAAGGCAAGCTAAATTAGGTAACATGACAACAACAAACCACTCTCTTTCAAAAGGAGCAAAGCCATGATTATCTCTGATCTGAATTACTTGGAAGTCGTCCAACAAGAAAATATCGTCGGCGGTATTTCTGATTATGAGGCTTCCACCTACCTCACTTTCTACGAAGACGTATATATCGAGAAAGATTTCTGTGTAGAGTCCTATGTTTCTGGAATTAGCGCTTTCGCAGAAGCTGATGCAGTAGCCTACGGTTATAATGCTCACGCTGAAGCACTCAGCTTCACCTACACCGACGAGTGTATGGCTTCCGCTAGTGCTACCTCTTTCTCTGCCTCCAGCTAATCGAACTATCTCAAAAGCCAGTAGTTCTTCAGGGAGCTACTGGCTTTACTTGCTGATACATTAAGCTGATTTAGGACTAAGATCAACAGTCATAATTTAACTAGCGAGATTCTTTACTGTCCAGATCCTTGCGAAGGATCAGAATGACGACTACTGAAGCGGACTCGATATTATAAGTGATTAAGCTGACATGATCTAACTGAAAAATGAATACCAACAGGACTTACGCACGGGGGTCAAAAACCCGGTTTCTGCGTCAATATCTCTGGGAGAGAGCGACGATTTTTCAAAGAAACCGGGTTTTTTGCGTAAGTCCTGACCAAGCTGCTAATCAAATCACCACCTGCTTACATAGGTGGTGATTGTTCTCTTTTAGCTGATTTGTTTCCGAATGCGTTAAACGAAACCAAATTGGGTCGAGTTGGTAAGACTCAAAACTGGAGACGTTCCTGTCAGACCAACCGCCGACACGATACCAATTAATTCCGTACCCAATAAAATTCTTGTATCGAAAACACCCGCTGGCGCACCTGGAGTGGCTGTTAGCGACAAAGTATAGTCAGTCGCCGTTCCCTTAAGCTGAATTTTATCCAAACCATTCTGGAAGTCCTGAATCAAAGCCAAGTCGCTATTGCCAGCCGATCTGTAGTAAACATAATTAGCATCACCGAGAAGGAAAGTGTCTCTGCCTCTCTGGCTCAGGGGTACGCCAGATACATCGCCTCTATAAATATCAAATTCTCCTGCTCCTGGAAGAGTGCTAGCGGTGTTAATACCAATCAAAGTATCATCCCCTAAATGACCGATCAAGTTGTCATTACCGCTGCCCCCCGTCATGCTGTCATTGCCGATACCCCCATCAATGATGTCATTACCGCCACCGCCGATCGCAGTGTCATTGCCATCCCACCCAATTAGCAAGTCATTGCCATTGCCCGCATCTAGGTTGTCATTGCCACTGAAGCTGGAGGCATTGATGAAGCCACCGTAGATGGTGTCATCACCGTCGCTGGCAAGGATAGTATCATTGTCCCCTACAAGCCCAGGGGTAAAAATCCCATCTCCGATAACTCGGTCATTGCCTCCGCCACTGTTGAGATTGTCCTTTCCGAGACCCCCATCAATCAGTTCGTTACCGAAGCCACCAACGATCGTGTCATCGCCCTGTTCTCCAAGCATGCTGTCGTCGCCGCCACTACCCAGGATCCGGTCATTACCCGTACCTCCGAACAGCAAGTCTTTATCGAAGCTGCCATTTATTTGATCGTTACCGTCTCCTCCATAGATGGTGTCGTTGTCACTTCCTCCATCCAGGTAGTCATTGCCACTGCCACCATCCAAGTAGTCGTTGTCGCTGTTTCCAAACAATTGGTCATCGCCATCGGCTCCGTAAACCGTGTCGTTGTTTGTACCTCCAGACACAAAATCTCTTCCCGCTCCTGCAAAAATACTGTCATCTCCACCACTACCGAAGATGGCATCATCTAGATCCGTTGATTTTAGGGTAGTATTAAGTCCGATAATGTCAGCTAAAAAAGTTCCGTTTACCGTGGCCATACGTTTTGCTCTCTTGTTTGAATTTTTTGGTATACTGCCAACAGCATAAATACATTTATCCTGTGATTGTTGCCATTTTGGCAGTAATTTTATATAAAAATATTGCTAGATGAATATTGAAGTTGGGATGAACAATAGTAAAAATATATCAAGTAGTAAAAATAGATAAAAAGCCAGATCATCTTAGCTTAAGATGCCCTGCCTAAGATGCTCTGGCTTTTCGGTTGTTAAATTCTAGGATTTCGATAATTTATTAAGAAAACAAAAAGTTTTCGGGCTTGATTTGGTTGACTCTTATACCTTCCAATAGAACTTTTCCACCAGAACTAGAAGTTAAAAGAGCACCATCTGGGGTATCGCCGATTTGGAATGGTGATGTCGCACTTCCCGCCAACAAATCTGAGGCATTCATCGTACCCCACCCCTGCAATTCAATCTTTGCTTTATCGGCTTTAAATTCCTTGATAATATCGAACTCCCCTCTGAGCAAGCTATCATCATTTTTGAAAAGAAAGAGATCGTTACCGCTATTGCCCTTCATCAGATCATCACCTGGACCACCAACTAGGGTATCATCACCTGGACCACCTATCAGGGTATCATCACCATCGCTGCCATGAATTTTATCATTTTTGTCACCACCATCCAACCAATCATTACCTAAACCACCTTCAAGGATATCATTGCCTCCATGTGCATGAATTTTATCATTTCCTAGACTGCCATATATTTTGTTTTCGCCTTGAGTTCCATTGATTAAATCATCCCAGATTGTGCCATAGGTGACATCTGAACCCAGTTTACCGATCAAAGCATCTTGTTTAAATTTAGTGTCACTGGTATTCAGTTCCACTATGGTGATGTTGAGATCGCGGTTAAATTTCCTCTGATAATGCCCCGTAGTGGAGCCTGTGACAAAATCTTGACCATTGTTACCATCAATATCCGTGCTTTGATTGCGATCGGTAATGGTAATGTAGTCTTGTTTGCGAGGAGTTCTAACCTTCAGCTCAGCCATTTTATCCGCAGAGATTAACTTCCCGTTTATGCCAAAATAATCTAATACTTTTGGCTTTTTGAAATCACCAGTTTCTAATATGAGGAAAGAAGTTTTACCCTGAGCCCAGTTATATTCAGTTTTACGATCTTCAATTTCTTTGGCTTGTAACTGTAAATTAGTTGCAAAATCGAAAGAGAAAGTTTGATTTTTGGCGATCGAAAAATTAGCAACCACTTTAGTTTCGCTACTAGAGCTTCCCTGAGATGCTTCACCAAGAGAAATTACAGCACTATCAGTAAAGAGGGCAGAGAAACTTGGGTCATTGCTAAACACAGCTTGGGCATCAGCAATAGCAGCAGATACCCCACCTGTGACTAACGTATCTGTCTCGGCGGAAGTCAAAGTTCCTGAAGCTGCTTGACTATAGTTGGAAAAAACAGCCCCTCCTGTAGCACTAGCATAGTTAGGGTTAGAATTGTCACTGGGAGAAATTGGTTGTAAAAATAAAGTATTCGGCATGATCTTATATGTTTGTAATTCTTAGAAATCTGGTTGTTACTATTATAAATAAATAAGTTTAATTCGTGTTGCCATTTTGGCAGTTTTTTTGTTTTAAGGGTGATTTTTTGATGATAAAGTTTTTATATCAGGACGATCTTTCTTCATGAGCTCAAATGCGTAGCACGGGCTGCAAGGGGAACGCGATCGCCCTTTTTTGGCACACTATATTATATAGTGTGCCTGCGTCAGTCTAATCTCACTTGTTGTTCTGATGTCAAGAGGTTAAGAATAATTTCTAGGACTAAAAAATGAGAGCGGGATAGTGGCCTACTGAAAAACCCGATCGCCCGCGATGAGTAAACGAACAAACTGGCACACTCAACACCAGCAACCGGGTTGTTTGTCGATCGAGCAATCTACTCGATCGCGAAATTACACAAATCTGTCTTAAATCCAGCAAAAAATCTTTGATTTGAAATTGGCAAACACTCAACCGTCGGCGCCGAGAGATCTTGCCCTTCTTTGATTTCAAGTACAAAACCTCTCGGCTCTGAGTACAACTCGCTCAAAGCCTGAGTGACATAACCCCCTCGAACTCCGGCTCGTTTGTCCCTTACCACCTCCAGATAATCTAAATCGGCAATTTTGCCCAATGCAGGCGTAGTTTCCGATTTATTCGACTTGCTGATTTGACTATTTTCCTTAAGTAAGCGGTTGGAAGTGCGATAAGGGATGTAATCGAGAGGGTTGTAACCGACAGAGCGCAAAAGTAAAAAACAAGCCCAAGAATACTTTCCTGCCAGGATGGCTGAAATTATCTCATCCAATTGTTCGGCTTTGATTTCAACTTGCGAATGATTGGCAGAATGGTGAAATTGGGAAGTCATAGCTTTATCCTATTTTGTGTAATGTCTAAATCGGTTAACTGTTGACTTTTAGCTGTTAGCTATTAGCTGTTGACTGTGAGTTGTTGGTAGAGTATTTCTACAAACTCATGCCACCCTTTTGTAGTTGCTTGAGAGGGTCAAGCAAAATGTCGGCTATGCTGCGCTGACGGATAACTATTTCGGCGCTGGCTGTTTGACCTGCTTTCAATTTCCAGGTGTGATTGTTGGCTGTTACCGAGTCTCGATCGAGACTTACCTCCACCCGGTAGAAAACCCCTAATCGTTGGTCGGTTTTGGCATCCGGCGAAATCGAAATTACTGTTCCCGGAATAACGCCGTAATTTTGATAAGGAAAAGCATCGAATTTAACTTTTACTGGCATTCCGGTTTTGACAAATCCCGCTTCTCGGTTCGGCAAACTGACTTCCAGCACTAAAGGAGCTTGATTCGGAGTCATTTCCGCAATCGTTTGACCCGTTTGAACCACTTCCCCAGTGTTGTGAATGTTGAGAGTCGAAATAACTCCGCTGACTGGTGCGTAGAGAAATCTTTGTTTAAGCTTATTTTTGGCTTGAGCGAGCAGGGTTTGGGTTTCGGCAATTTTGGATTTGAGTTGAGTTAATTCCATTTTCAACTGCTGAATTTTTTGCTCTTTTTCTAACTGCGTTTGGCGCGCGGTGGCTTGTTGGCTGGTGGCTTGGGCTTCTAGTCGATCGACTTCTGCCAATTGTTCGGCTAATTCACCTTGGGTTTTAGAAATGGCGCTAGTTTGATCGCGCAAACTTTGCTCGACTTCAAACAGCTTTTCCTTAACCGCAGTGGCATCAGAGAGTTGACTCCTGATTTGAGCGCTTTGCTTGTCGCGCAGCGTTTGCTCGACATTAAAAGCGCGATCGTCAGCCTGACTTTGCTCACCCAACTGGCTTCTAATCACCGCGTTTTCGCTTTCCCGCAAACCTTCCTCAGCTTGAAACAACACGTCTTTTGAGAGTGCTCCCTCATCTACCAAAGGTTTGAGACGCGCGATCCGCTCTTTGTGAGCCACTACTTTTACTTGCAACCCGGCCAGCAAATCTTGAGTCTTGCGTTGCAGCGGTTTTACGCGATCGCGCCGCCCTTGCTGCGAGTTAATATCTGTTTGCAGTTGCGAAACCAAGTTTTGCGCGTGCTGTTCCAGAGGTTTGAGCTTTTGCTGGCGAGCTTGCTGGGAGGCTACATCCGCTTGCAATTGCTCGATTTGAGACTGGGTGGTAGCCACGGAAGCACGAGCGCGGTCGATCGCAGCTTGGGCCCCGCGCTTGTCTGCTTCAGCAATAATTTTGCTGGCTTGAGCTTCCAGTCGCGTTCGTTCGATCACACTCATCTGCTGCATTAATTGAATCTGATAAGCGTCGAGAATTTTATCGAGACGTTCCACCTCTCCCGAAGCCGTTTCCGGGTCTAATTCTGCCAATAATTGTCCAGCTTTGACCTTTTCACCTTCTTTAATCGCCAGGTTAACCACTTTTCCCGGCTCAGTCGGGTGAATTTTGTAAACAGCGCCTTTGGGAACTAATTTGCCCTGAGCATGACCAACCTCGTCAATTTTTCCCAAAGTTGCCCACGCTCCAAAAACTACGGAAAAAACCATTCCTCCTAATATCAACCGCTGGGGAAAAGATACTGGAGGCTGGTCGAGTACCGAGTGCAAAGAAGTAGACCAATTATTGGCATCAGGCTGCCGTAACTGTAATTTTGCAATATTGATACCGTCATTAGTTTGAGAAGAGACATTTTGAGATTCGACAACTTCTAAAGATCGGTCTTTTTTTCGGGTTTCGTTTTCTTGCCTAGAAGCTACGCCACCATAAACTTCACTTATTTCGTTAGGAGCATGGCTTAATTCTTTGGCATCTTCTGAAAACATTGTATTTCCTCCAAATTAGTCTGTTGACAGTTGGCAGTTGGCAGTTGTTAGGAGCTATCAGTCAGGAGTCAGGAGTAATTGAAAACTATCTTTAGTATTGTGTTGGTTGCTAATGACTAATGACTAATGACTAATGACCAATGACTAATGACTAATGACTAATGACTAATGACTTAAATATCGAGTTGTTGCTGAGCGAGGTGATAGTAAAGTCCGCGTTCAGCCATCAATTCGTCGTGGTTGCCTTGTTCGGCTAAAATGCCTTTGTCTAGAACCAAAATTCGATCGGCATTACGCACCGTAGACAACCGATGAGCGATAATAAACGCAGTGCGATCGCGACTAATGCGGGCGAGATTTTGCTGAAACCTGCGCTCAGATTCGGTATCCAGCGAAGAAGTTGCTTCGTCCAAAACCAAAATTCGGGGATCGCCCAACAAAGCCCGCGCGATCGCAATTCGCTGCCGTTGGCCGCCAGACAAACTCGTTCCCCTTTCCCCCACAGGAGTCTGATAACCCAGCGGCATATCCTGGATAAAAGCGTGAGCTTCGGCTAGTTTCGCAACTTCAATCGCGTCTTCCAAGCTGGGAGAATCACCACCCTGCCCGTTTTTGTAAAGCGTAATATTTTCCAAAATCGTTCCCGAAAACAAGAAACAATCTTGAGGAACAACACCCAACTGACATCGCAGCGACTGCAAAGAAATGTGCCGAATATCGTGGCCGTCAATTGTCAGCCGCCCTTTTTCTGGGTAGTAGAAACCTTGCAGCAGCTTCACCAAAGTGCTCTTACCGGAACCGCTGCGGCCGACAATTGCCACCGTTTCTCCAGATTCTACCTCAAAAGAAATATTTTGCAGCGTATTCCGTTCGTCATCTTGGGAATAGCGAAAAGAAACATTTTCAAACTTGACCCTTCCCTGAATGCGTGGCAACACCAGCATCGGTTTGTAAGGACTTTCTTCAGGTTCAGCGGAGAATACATCATCCAAACGCTCGATCGAAACCAGCACTTCCTGAAACCTGTCCCAAAGTCCCACCACTGACAAAACAGGAGAAATCACACTCCCAATCATCATATTAAAAGCTACAAACTGACCAATCGTTAACTCGTCTTGAATCACCAGCATTGCCCCATACCACAGCAAAGCTGTGCTACCCAAAGTATTGATCGAACCCCCGATTATTTGCAACAAGTTTCCCAACTTTTGCCCCCGAAATTGGGCATTAATCGTACTTGTGAAGAGGTCTTCCCAACGCCAGCGCATTTCTCGCTCAGAAGCAGTTGCTTTAATCGTGGCTACCCCAGTAATCATTTCTACCAAAGATGAGTTTTGCTTAGCACCTTCATTAAAAATTTCCCGCGATACTTTTCGCAGAAACGGAGTTGCAACTAAAGTCAAAATTACGATCGGCGGAATTAAAGCCAGAACCAACAAAGCCAGACGCCCGTTGTAGTAAATCATCAGTCCGATGTAAACTACCGCCATCAAAGCATCTAGCCAAGCAGTAATCGCTTGGCGGGTCAGAAACGCCTGAATTTTGCGATTTTCCTGAACGCGCGTTAAGATATCGCCCACCTGACGAGATTCAAAAAATTTGATCGGCAAACTGAGAGTGTGACTGATAAAGCCGCTAATTAAAGTCAGGTCAATGCGGTTCGACAAATAATCCAGCAAATACTGTCTCGTTGCACCCAACAACGTTCGCCAAACACTAAACAGCAGCAGTCCGATCGCAAAAACGTGCAGAGTTACTATGCTTTTGCTGACAACCACTTGGTCGAGAATTACTTGGGTAAATAGGGGAGTAACTAAACCAAATATTTGGAGCAACAAGGAAAGGAGCAGAATTTGGGCGATCGCAGCGCGGTAAGGCCAGACTATGCCAACAAAATCTTTAATTTTAATGCCTTGATGTTCCGCACTGTGATTGCGGTATAGTTCCGCTGTCGGGTCTAAAATTAGGGCGTACCCAGTCCAATTTTCGGTAAAATTTTTAATGCTCATCCACCGCTTGCCAGCCGCCGGATCGGCCACTAAAACCTGTTGATTTTTAAAGCGGTAAACTGCCACGTAGTGATTGCCCTGCCAGTGAGCAATCCAGGGATTTTTATTTCGCAGCGGAGTTAAAGAAGCTCGCACGGGACGGGTTTGAAATCCCATCCTTTCCGCTGCTTTTGCCAGACTCTTGAGCGAAGCGCCGCTGCGGCCGATTTCTGCCAATTCGCGCAAGTAATTTAGGCTGAATTTTTTACCCCAATACTCGCTAATCATAGCTAAGCAAGTAGCTCCACAATCTGCTGCGCTCTGTTGTTGAATGAATGGATGTCTGCTGCTCAACCAGCGCCGCTGCTTGGGTTTGGGAAAGCTGATGATTCCGGCTGCGGGTTTTTGCTGAGCAACTGCGGTTAATTTTGATGGCTCGGTTTGTGAGGTAGATCTGGCATCTTGGGGCGGCGTTACTAAGCTTAAAATTGGAGGTTTGCGGATGATTTTAAGGCGGGAATTGCTTTCATAACTAATTGTGGCTTTGGCGATTTGCCACTGTTCGCTGCTAAGCTGGTAAATTAGCAGGTCTGTTACCGCTATCCAGTCGCTCTTTACGTCTGAATGTTCCCAGTTACTGCCGATAACTGGCGGTCCTTGACCTTGAATTTGACCGCTGCGGAGCCAAAAATGATTGTTGGAGTTTTGGCAGTGCTCAGCGAGGGAAACTCCGGCAGGAATTCGGCTTTCTTCTATGTAAGGAAGTAAGTGCGGCCACAGAAGCTGTTGTTGGTGGGGAGCGAGCGATCGCAAATCTGTTTGTGTCTTGAAAAATATTAACCGCTGTCGCTCTTGAAATTCTTGCTGCAAGTGCTGTTGCAGTTGCGGGAATTCCTCTAAAATCAGCTCCAATGTGGTGGCCGCAATTCGACCGATTTGGCAAGTCCCAGCCGCAATTGCCCTGTAAGGCAGTCCGCTTTCAATAAATAGGTTATCTGTCCCAAATATTGCTCCGACTTCCAGTACCACCGCCGAAATCTCCTGCTGTTGAGACGCTTCTACCGCTAGCAGCCTGACTCTTCCCTCGCAAACTAAATAAAAATTGCGATCGCTCTGTTCTTTTTCAACGAAATTGTTGCTATCTGATGTTTGATATTGAGTGATTTCATCTCCGAGCTGAAACTCGCAAATTTCACAGGCTGTATTTAATTTCGCCACTAAAGTCGGTTCGGCACCAACTTCCTCGAAAATTTTCTGAATAGCAGGGAAATTTTCCCAGGCTTCTCGGGTTTTAAAAATGTGATTTTTAACCCCTAAATTTTTTTTCATAACTTACCCTGTCAAAAATTTGTTTCAAATTTTTTGAATTACAACTAACCCGGTTATGAGCAATTTTTATTGGTTGAGTTGCAACCTAGTTGGCTTAAAAACTGTTTGTCGATATGTCAGACGAATACCCCTTAGTTACGACATCCCTTCAACGCCTTTAGGATATAAAATTGCGTTCTTTCAGGATTTTGCGGTGATTACGTAAGTGTGGTTTTGGCTGGATCCCAGTTTAACTTACAGAATCGTCATTTGGGCTACCTGTAAGGGCAATCTTTACTGAATCTTTATAAACTTACCGTAATTATACGGAGATTTGTGAAGATTCTGTAAAGCGGGGCGAGGCAGGTGTTGTGCCCGGTATACGTATATATACGCAAAAATTTACATTCAGGATTCCAAAAACCATTAATTTTCGACGCTTGTTGGTGAAGTCCAGATTCCGAACATTGTAAAGAAATATTGATTGCTGTTAATTTGTAGCAGCAATTCAAGCAATTAATTCACTATCTAATCTCGGTATGTAACGAATTAAAGTAAAGTGGAAAATTTTGCTGTTGATAACGGCCTTCCATTTGGGGGTGACTTCTTTGAGGGCCCAAACCCATCACTATCGCTACCCATCACTATGGGTCTAAACCCCGATTAAAAGTATCGGTTTCTCTGCTTAACGAATTTTGTGCGATCGCACTCAGTGTATTTGTTCTCCAAAAGCATGGAATAGTGTAGAATCCAACAACCAACTACTGCAAATGTCAGCGTCTAATCCGCCAACATCTTCTGTGCCGCTGGGACTGGAACAAGTGCTCAAACATTTTTTTGGCTATGACTCTTTGATCCCGGGGCAGCAGGAAATTGTCGAAGCTGCTTTACAAAAACGGGATATGATGATTGTCATGCCGACGGGCAGTGGCAAGTCTTTGTATTTTCAATTACTGGCACTGTTGAAACTGGGATTGATAGAAATATTATTAACAACTCTAGAGAGAGACCCTCAAGAATTAGGAGATGATTTTGTCAGATGGACAGCGCAGAGACGGGAGCATTTCAATGAAAGCAGCCAAGCTAGCAATTGGAGTTTTGAGGTTCTCTTGCTGCGAGGCTCTCTTGCGGCGAGGAAAGAGGAAGAAGGAAGGAACCAGAAGAAGTGTTTTTACAAATATGAGATGCTCCCGCAGAGACTAGCAACATACTTAGAGAAATCCACAGCAATCAAATTAAGTGGAGGAAAAGTTCGGAGGATAGTAAAGAAAAAAAAGTATGTTTACATTTGGGCAAAATCTAGCCTAGATCCCAAGAAAAATCCCGAAACAAGAACAGCTTTTTAAATTAAAATAGCAGAATATTTGAACATATAAAAATTAACTCCAGAACGATTACAGGTATTGTTTTGGGATGATAGTGGATTTAGTTTAAGAGTCACCTGAAGAAAGAACTGGTATAAAAAATGCAGCCAAAAAAATGTCACAGAATACAGAAGAAAGTGAAGAGTTAATGTAATGGGAGGAGTGAGATATTCAGATAAAAAAATGTGGGTATAATTGATAAATAAAGGCAATTAACATAAATTTTATAAAGTTCTAAAAAATTTTAGAACTAGCTAATTAATGAATTGGCATAAACAGGTAATCAAGCCTCACAAGTGGCTAAAATAAAAGCCAAAATAGGTATCCGCTCAATAAATAGGGGTAACAGCAAAAAAGAAGGTTCACAAATACGAAGAGCATGATAGAATATAAAGCAT